>CAZJLS010000040.1:5676-15669 GCA_964547125.1 uncultured Methanobacteriaceae archaeon
TAACTACCACAACAAAATAGCTAACCCTTTATAAATAACTACCACAACAAAATAGCTAACCCTTTATAAATAACTACCACAACAAAATAGTTAAAAAATAAAAAAAATTTATAAAAGTTTACTTTCCTTATCTTTTTTTACTAAAACACTTAAATTTCCAAGCGTTATTATTAATACTCCAATTAAAAAACCGAAATTATCTAAAAATAGGAAAATAAACATTGAACCTATAAGTGTGAATAGTATCATTAAAAGTGCATCATTTCTTCTAAAATTCACAGTTTCACTATGATATGGACTATTTGCCATAATTGAAATATAGAATATGGAAAGTGATATTACTGTAAGTATACCTGCCAATAAATGGTTTACCTCACCAGTATGTATTAATTCAAAGACTATTGTTATGAGGTTTATGCTTATTACTATGAAATAATGGCTGAACATTAAACGTAGGCTTCGCTCTTCACGATGATGATCTACTAAGTTGTGAATTTGCACTACATATCCTCCAAACATTGTAATTATAATTGCAAATATTAGTATTGGAATTATGTTAAAGTTTCCTACATCGAAAAAGTGTGTCATTCCCACTATTGCTTCTCCAAATGTTATGATTGTTAAAAGTTCAAATCTTTCTACAAGGTGTGGGAAGCTTATTATACTTTTATCAAATTTTCCCTGTATAAAGAATGGTAGGAATGCTCCAGTTATTACTGCTATTACATTTATCCAGATTATTAGACTTGTGAAGTTTAGAAATTTGCAGATTATTGCTATTATGTATATTGTACATACAATGGAGAGTATTGTTATGGAGTTTCCTGCTGCTCCTTTTAATGATTTTTCTTTTATTGCAGGTATACTGTATAGGATTATTACGGTTAACAGTATTATTAGCATTGATAGGTTGAATGGGAATGCCATTGCTTGCCAGTTTGTTGATATGGTGTTGGTCATGTATATGACTGCTATCATGTTTATACATGCTAGGATGTATTCATACCATTTCCACTTGCCGTAGCGGTTTACATAATTTGTAAAGTATAACCATGCTTGTAATAGTACAAATGAGGTTATTATCCACATGAAGAGGTTTGTTGAACTTATAAATCCGTTTATTGGTTCTCCAATTAGTGTTGTTAGGCGTGATATTCCATATACAAATATTAAGTCATAGAATAATTCTATTAGTTCCACATTTTTTTCTTTAACTGGCATATTATTATTTTTATATTAGGTGTGTTATTAATAGTACTGCAATCATTATTATTAAAAGTATTTGCATGTAGATTATTTTTCTTTTTTCTGTGTTGTTGAAATTTTTATAGATTGAATATATTCCAAGTATTATTAAGAGTGTTTCTATTATTATTAATATTGTAGTTATTGACATTTTATTACCCCTCCTTTTTAGAAGAAATCATCTAGTTTAGTTTTTTTGTATTCCTTTTCAATTGTTTTATTTAATTCTTTAATATAATTTCCGACACCATAGTAATTTCTTTTATAAAATTTAATTATATTGTTTGATTCTTTTCTAGAATTGGAATATTTTTTTAAGTGTTGAAATCCTTCTTTTATCAAAGGGAAATTTTTCTTAAAAGACTTTTCTGGAACTTTTATTAAATATTCAGTCAGTATTTTTAGTAATTTTTCTTCATATTCATCTATTAAAAAATCTTCATATTTGTATAATTCATTTATTGGTTTTTCTTTTAATATGTTTTTTAGAAGTTTCTGTTTATCTTTGTTTAAATAATATAAGCGGTTTAGTACTTTGCTGTTATTAGAATCTTCCACTATTTCTAATAATTCTTCAAAATTGTTTATTTTTTCTTTTTTATTTATATAATCAGATGTTAGTTTTAAATCTATGATTTTTTCTTCAAATATTATTTTTTCTAGGAGATTCAAGTATTCTTCAGTGTTTATATAATTTTTATCATATTCTTCAAGTTCATTTATGTATTTTTTTCTTGTATTGATTTCAATTTTTGAATCTTGTATTATGCTTTTTAAGGTGTTTATTATTTTTTGATTGTTGTTTTCTTTTTTATATGTATTTAATAAGTATATTTTTGATTCCGAATATTCTTGTGTGTGTTTTATGAATTCTAATATTTCAAATTCAGTATAGTTAAGTTTTTTAAGTACACTAAGATGATATTTAAACCAAAATTTTTTATCATTTAAATAATCTGTTTTGAGTTTTCTTTGAATTTCAATATATCCATCATCCTTTTCTAAAATTTCATAATAAGTATTTTCTGCATTATTAAATGCAATAAGTGATAATTCTTCTTTTTCATATAAATATTCGGTTTTATTATATTTATTCAATGTTAAATTTCGAATATAAGTTATTAAATCATTATATTCAGGATATAAAGATGTTTTAAGTAACCAATCAAATATTTCATATCTTATTTCGTGTTTTTTTGTTTTATTTATCAGTTTTTGAATATTATTTTTTAATAAATCTACATAAGCTTTTAAAAATTTTTCATTCGTTGATTCTATTTTTATAAAATATTCTATTATGATTTTTAGAAGTTTAAAAATAGTATCATATTCTTTTAGTTTGAAAAGATTTTGTAAATCAAAACTTATAAATGTTTGAATTTCTTCTTTTAATGTATTAAATTCACCTAATCCTTCAATATTTATATATGTATCTAAATCATGTTCAAATAATTCATTTAAATAATTTATATATTTTTCACTATCCAATGCAGTGTAATATTCTGTTATATCTTTTGAATTTAAATATGTTGTCCTATTTGTTTTTATTTTTATTGCTTCATTTAGTAATTTTAGCCTATGCTTGTAAATTTTATTTAAATTTTTAATAGAATCTTGATATTTTAATCGTTCCAGATATAATAATGTTGCATATAAATGTTGGCAATCATACTCTCCACAACTACATTTTACAAGCATTGAATTTTCTCTTAAGTTTATATTAACTTTAAATTTTCCAATTTCACAAGAAATATGATTATCTTCATTTTTATAATTTTTAAGATTAAATATTATTTCTTTTCCATTAAACCGTACTGCTTGTGAAAAGTAGTTTCTCAATAATACCATTTTTTATGAAACCTAAAATTTTTTATCTTATAATATTGATATCTTTTGTATATATTATTTAAAAAATTTTTTAAAGGTTAATATTTTGGAGATAATTAAAAATAAAGAAGAAATTGAAAATTGTGAACATGAATTCCATTCATATATTAAAAAAGAATTAAAGACCACTAAACTACTTAAATTTAAAAATAATGCAGGAAATGAAATTCTATATCCTGTTAAAGTTTCTAAATATTTGAATTTATGGTATAATTATAAATTTAAAAACAATACAAGAGAATTTGAATTTGGGAATTTAGAAAAATATACCATATATAATCCAAATATTAATGTTAATAATGCTATTAAAACATATCTAAATCTTAAGTTTAACTACAATAATATAGAAAATAGCGAATATTATTTTGCAAAAGATAAAAATAATAATCATTACCTCATAATTAAACTTAAAATAGAATCTAAAATTTATAAAATATTAAAACAAGAAAAATTACCCATAAATAAAGAAAATAATAATTATATTTTTAAATTTAAACTAGATGAAACTGTGAAAATTTTAAATAAATTTGTTGAAACTCTGCTTAAAATAGAAAACAATACAATTAAACTAAAAACTAAAAGTAAAACTAAAAACAAGGTTATAAAAGAAGAAGATTTTGAATATGAACAAAAAGAAAAAGAAACTATGGAATATTTGAATAAAAAAGATAAACTTAAAACAATAGAATTTGAGATTAAGAAAGGGGAAATAATATCATATAGAATTATTTTCTAAGCTTTAACATATCTTTTAATTCATTATTAGACATTTCAGTTATGAATTTTTCACCAGACCCAACAGTTACTTCTGCTAATTCTTGTTTTTGTTGAATCATATCATTAATACGCTCCTCAAATGTTCCATTGGTTATAAATCGATAGACCATAACATTTTTCTTTTGACCGATACGATATGCACGATCTGTTGCTTGATTTTCAACTGCAGGATTCCACCATAAATCATAATGAATAACATTTTGAGCAGCAGTTAAATTTAAACCAGTTCCCCCAGCTTTAAGGGATAGTATGAAAACTTGATTTTGTGGGTTATTTTGAAACTTATTAATGAGAATATCCCGTTTTTTAGGAGATAATGAGCCTGATAAAAATAAAACTTCACAGTTAAAGTATTCTTCAATTAAATCTTTTAATATATCTCCCATTTGAACATATTGTGTGAAAATTAGAACTTTTTCATCAGATTCAATAATATTTTCTAAAATACTGATAAGCATCTCCATTTTACCAGATTCTTCAATTGAATATTTATCACTTTTAATAAATTGTGAAGGATGATTACAAATTTGTTTTAATGAAGTTAACAATTTAAAAATAATGCCTTTTCTATCAATTCCTTCACCATCATCTTTAATTTTTCCTAAAAGACTGTCTAATGTTTGTTGATACAATCCAGATTGTTTTGGTGTTAAATTACAGTAAACATCATTAACAATTTTATCTGGAAGATCTTTAATAATATTTTTATCAGTTTTTAAACGTCTAAGAATAAAAGGTTGAGTAATGCGTTTAAATCTATTAAGACTTGAAACATCATGCTCCTTTTCTATTGGGAGAATATAATTATCACGGAACTTTTTAATACCTTGTAAATATCCTTTATTAGTGAAATCGAATATGCTCCAATATTCAGATAAACGGTTTTCAACTGGAGTACCAGATAATGCAATTTTATGTTTAGATTTAATATGTTTAACTGATTGAGTTTGTTTTGTAACTGGATTTTTAATATTCTGTGCTTCATCTATTACTGTTAAAAACCATTTTTTCCCAGTAATTTTATTTTTATCTCTTCTTAAAACTCCATAAGTTGTAATTATAATGTCAAAGTCTTTTTTAGGTAATCTTCTACCTGGACCGTGGAAGGTATAAGCTTTTAAACTTGGAGTGAAAGTTTTAATTTCTCTCATCCAGTTAGTAATTAAACTTGTAGGAACAACAATTAAAACTTTTTCTTTATCGAGTAACCCTTCTTCTTTACAGTATAATACTGTTGTTAACACCTGTATTGTTTTACCTAATCCCATATCGTCTGCAAGTATGCTTCCAAATCCTGTTTTAATATTTTGAACAAGCCATGAGTATCCCCTTACTTGATAATCTCGTAATGTTCCATTTAGAGTGTTTGGTACTTTAATATTATCTATTTTAATAATATTTTCTATTAACTTTTCTAATTCTTCATCAACATTTACTGTGGCATCTTCAAATTCTCCACTGAGTATTGCTTGCATTATTTGATTTTGGTTTAGGTTTTCTGAATATTTATCTAATTTTTTAATAATGCTTTTAATTTCTTTTTCATTTAATATAACATATTTATTAGCTATTTTTACTAGTCCTTCGGAGTTTTTAACAATTTTTTCAAATTCTTCAGGTGTTAATATTGTATCTCCTATTGCTATTTTCCAATCAAATTGACTTATATTTTCAAGACTTAAATATCCTACTTCATTTGTGTTTTTACTTATAGTTAAGTTTAGTTTTGGTTTGAATATTTTTTGTAAGTCTTTTGGAAGAATAACAGAAATTCCCATAATTTGGAATAATGGTAATATATTAATGAAAAATGAAGAGAATTCTTTTAGGTTAAATTCAATATTTTCATCTAAATCTATGGAATTGTTAAATTCTGGAAGTAAATCATTTATAAGATATGAGTCTTGTATTAAGTTTAACTTTAAGTTTTCATCTTTTGTTGTTTCTATAATTTCACCAATATCTTTAGGTGATTTATCATTTATACTTACTTGAATTTTAATTATGTATTTTTCTAATTCTTCTTCAATTATTAAATATATTTTATAGTCTCTTTTTTCAAGTGAAAATTTTGAAAGCCATTGATTTATTAAGTTTTCATAATTTTTTGTATTGAAATCGTTGAATTTTTGACTGTTTTTAAAAAATATTTTAAAAGCAGATGTGTTTTCAAATTTTTTTATTTGTTTGGTTATGCCTCTTTTTATATAATATTTTAAATATCCACTTATTAAAAAGCTTATAATTGTTATTATTCCTTCTTTTCCAGTTAAATGATTACTTTCATATTTTATTATTGTTTGTGGCATTAATGTTGCTAATTTTTCACATATTTCGTCTACTTCTTCATTAAATAACGTTGGAATCCATCTTATTTTATATTCATTATTTTCTAGTTTGAAAAATTCTGGAATTATATTGTTTTTTTCTATTAGTTCTAATGTGAATTGATGAATGAATCTTAAAAATTTAATTTGTTTGTTGAATTTATTTAAAGTAGTGTAGTTTAATTCTGTTAAAAATGCGAATAATGCTAAGTCTGCTTCATTATCAAATAATTTTATATCCTTTTGGGATTTTATTCTAGTTATTTGATAATTATTGTTAAATTCTATTTCTAAATTTTCCCATTTTTGTGGTTGTTCCCATTTTTCTATGAAAACTTTATTTAACCATTCGTTTTTATTTTCTTCGTCTCCTTCAAAATGAGGTAATCTTTTTTGAAATTCTATTACTTCCTCATATTCTATACCATAATATAAACCATCACTGTTTTGTATTTTTCTTGAAAATCTTGCAGATGATGTGTAAAATTTTTCTAATATTTTTTTAAAATCTTTTTCAAAAAATAGTGGGTTTTCTTCTAATAAGAATAGTATGTTATTTAGTGAGTTTGACATATTTGATATGTCTATATCTTCTAAATTTGAATGATATTGTTTTTTTATTGGTTTTTCTTTTAGTATTTCATCTATTTTTTTTATTTGTGTTTCTTTTCTTTTTGAATCTAGTAATTCATCTATTTGACAGTTATGTAATTTGAATACTTGGAATGGATCTTTATCTATTTCCAAACTTAACATGTACATTAAGCCTGCTATGTGTTTGCATATTGGTGCATAATCTGGACATTCACATTGTGATTTAAATGAGTTCCATGTGCTTGGGAATACATCAATTCCTTTTTTCATTAGTTTTTCATGTAATTGTGGTGGTAGTTGGTTGTTTAAAAGTGAGGATAATATCGTTGGGTTTTCATATATTGTGTTTTTTATTGTTTTTTGTTCTTTTTTTGAGAAAGTGTTGAATATTAATTCTGTTTTGTAATAGTCCGCATATTTTCCTTTTACTTGTGCATATACTACATTGTCTTTTATTTTTATATTTTGAACTTTACCTGTGTTTGCATATGTTTTTCCACGTGGAAGTCTATTATCAAAGTAGACATCATTTAATGATTCTAACCATTTTTCTCCCCACCATGTTCTACCATAATCCATGTTTATTAATTTTGTTATAATTTTTTATATATTTTTTTAAAGGAAGAAATTAAATTTTTTTTGTTTAAAAAAAGAGAGAATGTTTTGTATATAAATGGGGAAAACATTTTTTTGTTTTCCCCAATATTGTATTTTTACATGTTTATCATTCGTGTTGTTGCGAATGTGTCATATAATGATATTACCCAAACTATGATGGATGTGTAGTATACAACGGATACTGTATTTGCCATTTCTTCTACATCAATTAGCCCATTTACATATAAGTATACTGATGCTATTGATAGTAGTATTTGGATTATTAGGTATATGAATCCTTTTGTGTGTTCTCCATCATATATTAGTCCTAGTCCTGGAAATATTATTGATAATATTAGTGCTAGTGCCATACTTTTTTTTGCCAATTTTCTTTTCGCCTCCATTTTTTTATTATGTTATTTATTTAATTTAGTCATACTTAAAAAATCTTTCTAAAAAATTTAGGTATTACTAAAAATTTTTTTAAAATAAAAAAAAATAAAATATTTTTAGAATGTTTGAGTTCCAGAAGTAGGACTCATACTAACTTCCTGAGTACAAGCTACACTACCATCACTATAATATAAAGTAATAATAGCATAATCAGGATAATAATCAAAACCATAAGCACTAGCAACTTTAACAGTACCATCAGTTCCAACAGTCTTACTAACAATATTTCCCTCATTCAAATTAGAACCATCACGACTATATAAAACTGAAATACCTACAGTTTCACCAGCATGCTCACTACCAACATTAACAGTACAATAAGTCTTATCACTTAAAGCACTACCTGTACTGAAAGATCCACCAAGAATAGTTAAACCAGTATTTGCACTACTAGTACTTGCAGTATTTGTACTTTGAGTATTACTAACATTAGTAGCTAAATTACCTGCATTAGCATTACCTGCAGAATTCGTATAAAGAACCGCACCTACAACACCTAATGCACAAATAATAGCAATTAAACCAACAATAATATATAAATGTGTATTATCTTTTTTAACAGTACCTGGATTATTATTCACCATTTGTGTTCTAATATTAGTAGGTGATTCATCTAATTTAGCACCACAATTTTTACAAAACAAGCTACTATCTGATGCTATAGTTCCACAATTTTTACATGTTTTTGTCATAAATGTATTAAACCTCCTAATTAAATCATATATAAAAATACTTTTATAATTTTATATTATTAAATTTTTATTTTTCCATAAAAAATTTTCATTACATAAATTTGGAGGAAAAAATATTAAAAACATTTATTTTCAATTAAACATTTATCATTAATACAAATATCACATTTAGGAATATCAACATCAGATAAAATTTCTTTAAAATTCTTTCCATCCTTATGGCGAAAATCATCATTAAAAAGAGATTCCCCATTATATTCTACTTTACATTCAAATTTAATCTCTTTAAAACCAAATAATTCAATTAAAGTAGTTTGGAGACTTCCATCATAAAATAAATCCCCAATATCCAAATAACATGGAGAAGATAAATAAGGATTATATTCTTCTTTAATATAAGTTTTAATTGCTTTTAAAACCATTTCATCTAATTCTTCTGAATTAAATTTTTCATGATGTGTTAATTCAAAGGAATATTGTTCTTCATAATCAATTGATTCAAATTTATAAAAATACATAAAAAAACCTTTATCAAATTCCAAACTTTTTAAAAGAAATACTAAATTTCATCACCTAATAAGAAATTTATGATATTTAAATGCTTAATTCCCTCATAAGACATGTCAAATTCATCAGAAGAAATAACATATTTTGGATAATTATCTTCAATCTGAAGAAGTGGTCTGAATTCTCTTTTAACTGTTTCTTCATTTGTTAATTCTCTTGTTACTTGAACATAAATTTTTTCACCCATTTTTTTGCAGACAAAATCAATTTCCCAATCATTAATTTCCCCAATAGTAATCTCATATCCTCTTCTTAAAAGTTCAAAATAAACCATATTTTCCATTATTCTACTATTATTCAGTAGGTTTCGCCCAATACGTAATTGATTAAATCCTTGATCAACACAATAATACTTTTCATTTATTGATAATATTTTTTTACCTTCTAAATCTTCTCTTTGTACTTTATATAATAAACATGCACTAGTAAGATAATCTAAATAATTATATATTGTTTTTGGTGAAACTTTAATCTTTTCTTTAGATTTTAAATAAGTAGAAATACTTTTTGCAGAAACAATTTTTCCAGTATTATCTAAAATAAAATCAACTATCCGCGTAAGTAGACCTGCATCCCTAATTTTATATCTTTCAATAATATCTTTTAGAAATATTGAGTTAAATATGTCATTAAGATATTCAATTTTTTCTAATTCAATTTCAAGAGATAATAAAAATGGAAATCCCCCATATATTAAGTATTCGTCAAATGCATTTTTACTTGGAGATATTTTTTTATAGTCCAAATATTCTTTAAATGAGAATGGATACATTTTAATTTCCATATATCTGCCTGCTAAATGCGTAGCTAATTCTCCAGATAATAATTTTGAGTTAGAACCTGTTAAAAAAATA
>CAZJLS010000040.1:15679-16009 GCA_964547125.1 uncultured Methanobacteriaceae archaeon
TCTGCCTTATATTTTCTTTTATATTACTCATTATAATAATTTTTTTTTTCAACATTTAAAAAAAATAAAAAAATTATAATCGACTCTAAAACTATTAATTGATCTCTCCCATTGGTCAACATTTTGAATTTCATCAAAAAACATGTAAATTTTACCATTAATATTTTTTGTTAAATCTTCAATTAGTAAATCTAATTCTCTAGGATTTGAAACATTCCTATATTTAGCACTTTCAAAATTAATAAGTAGAATATTATCTCTATTAACTCCTTTTTTAACTAATTTCTCGATTATTAAATTAAACATGTAAGATTTGCCACAACGTCTTAC
>CAZJLS010000041.1:0-15843 GCA_964547125.1 uncultured Methanobacteriaceae archaeon
TTTTTTTTAACAATTTTCAAAAACACTCATAACTTTAATGATTTTATCATCATCTAAAGGTTTAGCCTGTAATTGTAAACCAACAGGAACACCATCAACTTCACCAGCCTTAATACTTCCAGCTGGAATACCTGCAAGATTAGCAATAACAGTTAAAACATCATAAGAATACATTTCCATAGGTGTTAAATCTTCACCAATTTCATGTGGAAGTTTAGGTACAGTAGGACCAACAATCAAATCAACACCCTCTAATAGATTATTAATATTATTACGAATAAGAGATCTAGCCTGTAATGCTTTCTTATAATATTTCCCACTAAACTCTTTTTGAGAAATGTAAGAACCAATTTTAAGTCTTCTTAAAACTTCTTCCCCACAAACTTCCTCTATTCTATAACCATATTTTCTTCCATCATACTTTCTAGTTGCAGAGAAAAATTCAACATAATTAATAAGATAATAGGTTGGTAAACATAAATCAAGATTATCAAAACTAATTTCTACAATTTCAGCACCTAAATCTTCTAATTTATCAATACAAGAGTCAATAATTTTATTAATATCATCATCTGTAACTTCACTAAATTGTTTAACCTTAGCAATCTTCATACCATCTAAAGGTTTTTCACCATAATCATTAGTAGCTATTTCAGTAAAATTAGGAATATCCCAATCTAATGTAGTACATTCACTTTCATCATATGATACAATAGTGTCTAATGCTAAACTAATACCAGTCACATCGTTTGCGAAAGGTCCAATTTGATCTAAACTCATAGCTAAATCAAGTAAACCTTGTCTTGAAACAGCACCATAAGTAGGTTTAAAACCAATAGTTCCACAATGTGAAGCAGGGTTACGAATAGAACCACCAGTATCAGATCCTAATGCAATATCACACATATTAGCTGCAACAGCAGCAGCACTACCTCCACTAGAACCTCCAGGAATTCTTCCAAGAGCTGCAGGATTATTAGTTGCACCGTACATAGAAGTTTCAGTTGAACTTCCAGCAGCAAATTCATCCATATTAGTAATACCAATAATTATACCGTCTTCTTCTTTAATCTTCTTAATTACACTAGCATCATAACTTCCAATGTAATTTTCTAAAGTTTTTGAAGCTGCTGAAATTATCTCATCTTCAACATTAATATTAGCTTTAATTCCAAATACTAAACCTGCTAGGGAACCAACATCTTCCCCATTTTCGATTTTTGCATCAATCTCTTCAGCTTTTTTCAATGCATTCTCTTTACAAACAGAAACAAATGCATTAATTTCATCATTATCCTTTTCAATTACTTTTAAATAGTTCTCTACATTTTCTTTTGCTGTTAAATCCTTGTTTCTAATGGCATTTAATTTTTCAATAATAGTCATTAAAACACCTAAAAAAATTTTTTAATTAGTTTTGATATAATAATATTAATTTATCTAAATTAAATAATCATAATAAGATATGTTTTTCTAAGTTTAAATAAGTTTATCATTAACTAAAACTTTTTAAAAAAATATAAAAACATAAAAAATAGGAATACAGAAATGAATAATAAAGCAGTAGTGTTTGATAATTCAGGAACACTAATAGAAAGATATAGAGCAATAAAAGATATAGATAATAATAAAATAATAACACATATTAATTCATTCGATATAATAGATAATTTAGAAGCAGGAGCATTAGTTGTCTTACAATTCAACTCAGCATGCTTAAAAAATCTAAATTCAAAAATGAAAATATATGATTTACTAATTGAAAAAAATATTAAATTTGATATAAGTTACTCAAACTGCAATCTAACAGATAATAAAATATTAAATATTTTAAAAAATGATTCAAGCACAATTAAAGATATATCTGACTGTTTTAACAAACTTAAAGAAAAAATACCAAATGCAGACCTATGTAACGGATCAGCACTAATACTTGATGTTGCAAATAAAAAAGTTGCATATACAATAACTACCGCAGGAACACTATTTCAAGACTCAATATCAACAGTTGAAAAATTAAAAGACAAAAACATAGATGTTTTCATTGCATCTGGAGATCGTGCAGGAGCAATAAAAAAATTAACAAAAATATTAAACATCAATGAATCTCATGGATTTTCAACAGTAGATACACAAGGAAAAGCAAATGTTGTAAATAATCTTAAAGAAAAGGGATATAAAGTAATGATGGTGGGAGATGCAACTAACGATGTTTTAGCATTTGATTCTGCAGATATTTCAGTTTTAACTATAGAACAAACAGGAAAAGTATTGGAAAATATGGAAGGAAAATATGATTATTGTATAAATTCCATATCTGAAGTTTTAAATTTAATAAAAAAGTTTTAAAAAAATAGTTGAAGGTTTAAAAAATAATAATTTTATAGTTAATTATTATTTTTAGTTTCTTAATGTTATTTCGATTGTTGAAACGTTTGTTATTCTACCTTCGTGTGTTTCAACTTCTTCTGTTGATATTTGTATATTATCAACAATAATATCTTTAATAAATCTATTTTTAACTATTTCAGCAACGTCAACAGCTCTGTTAATAGCTCTTCCTCTAGCTTTTAAGGATACTTCACTTGTACCATTGTTTATTTGTGTAACTACTGCAAGTACATAGTTCATTACTGGTTTGTTTCCTATAAATATGTTATTTTCATCTGTCATTTCTTGACCTCCATGGATTAATTTTTGGTTTATTTGTATTTTATAGTATTGATTATAAAAATATTTAAAATTATCTAAATTTTTTTTTAGATAATTAATTTTTATTGGTCTGAGTTTTCTTTAATGAATATTATTTTGTTTATTGCATTTATAATGGATTGAACACTTGCCATTATAACATCTTCGTTTGTTGCTCTTCCTGATGCTTTGTTTCCTTCATCATCTGATGTTATTGAGAATACTTCTGCTAGTGCATCTGTTCCTCCAGATATAGCACCTAAATGATAGTCTTCAAGTTTTATGTTTATTTTTTCTTGTACTAGTGCTTGAATTGCATTAAGGGCTGCATCAACTGGTCCTACTCCAATTTGAGATATTTCTTTCACTTCATCATCTATTGAAAGTTTTACAGTTGCTGTTGGGGATACAGATTCTCCACTAACTACGGTTAGTCCTAGAAGTTTGATACTTTCTTTTTCTGCAGTACTTATTTCAGACATTGCAATGGATTTAACATCTGCATCGTTTAATATTTTTCCTTTGTCTCCAATATTTTTTATTTGTTCGAAGACAGATTTTATTTGGTCTTCTGTTAAATCTAATCTGAATTCTTCTAATTTTGCTTTTAAACCATTCATACCTGCATGTTTACCTAAAGCGATTTTACGTGATTGACCAACAATTTCAGGAGGTATTGGTTCATAGGTTTCACTATTATTAAGGATACCTTGTACATGTATTCCTGCTTCATGTGCAAATGCATTTCTTCCAACAATTGCTTTGTTTGGTGGTAGTGTGAATCCAGTTGTTCTGCTTACAAAGTCTGATAAGCTGTATAATTGTGTTGTGTCAATATCTAAGTCGATTCCGTATTCTATTTTAAGAGTCATCACGAATTCTTCAAGTGATGCGTTTCCAGCTCTTTCACCAAGTCCATTAACAGTTAAGTGTGCTTGGTTTGCTCCTTCTTCAATTGCCATAACAGAATTAGCAACAGCTAATCCAAAGTCATTATGGAAGTGAACACTCATAGGAACTTTGATTTCACTTCTTAATTCATGAATTAATTTTTTAGCTGTTGATGGTACAAGAATACCAACAGTATCTGGGACATTGATTTTATCAACTCCTGCAGATTCAGCAGCATGATAAACATCAAATAGATAATCTAATTCAGTACGTGTAGCATCTTCACATGAGAATTCAATTGTTAAACCATGATCTTTACCATATTCGATTGTATTTATGGTTTTTTCTATGATTTTTTCTTTTGACATTTTTAATTTGTATTCTCTGTGTAGTTGAGATGTTCCAATAAAAGTGTGCATATATCCTAAATCGGAATCAAGAACTGCATCAACATCATTTTTAACTAATCTTGCCAAACCACCTAATGTAGCATCTAAACCAAGTGAATTTAAATCTTTAGCAGCTTCTTTTTCTCCTTCGGATGCTGCTGGGAATCCTATTTCTATAATGTCTATTCCTAAATTATCCAATCTTTGTGCTATTTGTATTTTTTCATCAGGAGTTAATGCTATTCCTGGTGCTTGTTCACCATCTCTTAGTGTGGTGTCAAATAGAGTTATCTGATCACTTATGTTCATTTCTTTTTTTAGTTCGTTAATATCTATGGTTGTATACAAAATTTCATTCCCCATAAAAAATTTGATTAGTTAAAAATTTTTTTTTATGCAAATTTTTTTTGTTTTTTTGCAATTTATATTATTTGTAATTTATATTAAATAAAATTTATATTATTCCAATTCCTAATGTTATAAAATTTCTTAAACCTGGTGCTAGACCTAAAATGAAAACAGATAATTTTAACAAACCATTAAGTTTTTTATCATCCACATATTTATCAATTAAATATAAAGCTAAGCTTATTATTAAAAATTTTAATGGAATAATACTTATAGGATTATTAAAGTATGTATAAATAAAATTTGGTAATACGTGTTGTTCGTAGTATCCAAAGAAATTAACTGCAACAAAGGTTGAAGAAGCATCAAATAAGTGAGCTGAAATTATTGTAAAGTTAATATTATCCTTATAAAAACTCCAAAATCTTCTAGTTAAATATATAATTAAATTTAATATAATCCATAGGATTAGAATGTAAATTAATGGTTTAAAGTTTAAATGATTGATATAGGATAAAGGAATTATAGCAAATATTAAACCTATTAAGAATAGTGTGTATTTATAGTTGAAATCCTTTTTTGTATAAATGTAATATGAGATTAAAAGTGAGAAGATACATAAAAAACCAACTAGAAAGTAGATTCCAGGTGTTATTAAAAAAACAGTTTTTGGAAGAATATAATTATCAACTAAAGCTCTAGTTGATGAACCAAGAATAATAAATGGAATTATAGGATAAATAAGACTTATAGGATTTAAATCTAATTTATCAAGTAATTTCCAGATAATAATTAATATTAAAACTAATATAATACCATAAACTAAGGTATTGAAAATAGTGTAACCTGAAAAAAATAAGGTTTGAATATAATCAGGTAGAAAAGTATCAGAAGTTGGCATAACTATTTTTCTTCATCAGGAATAGGTTTTTCTTTTTGTCTTCGTCTTCTAATAACATTAGCAAAAATTTTAAAATTAGAAGTATGACCACCTATTGCTTTAGTTTTATTTTTATTAATTGCATCTAATATAGAATCGACATTAGTTTCACAATCTATTTCAGTATAACAATCTCCAATAGATTCAATAAAATGAGAATCACTTGCACCAAATTCAGGTATATTATCTTTTTGACTTAATTTTTTACCTTTATTATTAGAGTATCCAAGTATATATCTTGCATTTTTAACTTCCACACCATCAATTTGTAAATTATCATCAATTTTTGTAAATAAACCATGACGATAATAAGAATAAGGATGTGGAACAATAGCTAATCCACCAGCATCATGTATTTTTTCAACAGTTTCAATAGCTGATAAACCTTTAGGAATATTTTCTGTTGCACCAAAACCTAACATATGCCCATTTCTTGTTGAAATTTCAATTGAAGGAACAACAAGTATATTCATATCTTTAGATTTTTCTATAGCAACTTTAGAACCTTTAATTGTATTATGGTCACTTATTGCTATTGCATCTAAACCTATTTTTTTAGCTTGTTTTAAGATATCTTTTATTTGGGAATCAGAGTCTCCAGAATATATGCTGTGTATATGGGGATCAATTTTCATTTTTTTATCCTATTTTTATATTCAATGGTTTTAATTAAACCAACAGTTCCGGTCATCATAACATCTCCTGCAGGAGTTGCATAGTAATAATCAGAATTAGAGTCTTCAATTAATTTTCTTTTAGGTCCAGTTACAACAATTTTTTCCACTTTACTAATGGGGTTTATGATATGTGCTCCATGACCATAATCATCATGGACTTCTTCAAATGTTAATGTACCATTTGCTAATTTATTATTAAGTTTCTCTATTTTCAAACCATCTAACTGCTTGGTATGGTGTTCATAAATTCCTTGTATTTTACCATCCTCAATTGATGCAACTGTTGTATGTCCATTACCAATATCCATCACAATATAACTGTTTAAATTCTCTAAAACATATTTATCATAACACATTCCACATATTGATGCGAATTTAGTATCCATAAGGAGTAATGGTTTATTATTTAATTCATTTTTAAGAATGGATTTTACGGATTGCATTCTACTATAATATTCAGGTATTTCATTACTCATAAAACCATATTCTTCAGGTTTTATTGGTTTATTTAATTTTTCACGTATTTTTTCGAATCTGAAATCCCTATCACCCATGTTTTCATTATAACCATGGTCTTGAACTGCTATTGCTATTTCATCGAAATCGTAGTTAATATCATATTTTTTTATTACATCTATTAATTCTCTAAGGTTAACATCTTTTAAGGTGATTTTTGTATAGTTTTTGTATTTTTCATCTTTTGGATTTTCAACTATTTCTATTCCATATGATTTAACTTGTTCTAGATTATCTCTTATTGTTTTAGCAGCTGTTTTTTCAATTACTACATCATAACCTTTATCTTTATGTTCTAGGATATGTTTTTTTATTTTTCCTCCACCCATTATATGTCCATTTAGATAAACATTATTATCACTATTAATAATCTTTTGTGATATAGTTATATGTGGAGAGGGTAAAACAAATTTAATAGAGTTTTCTAATTCTTTTTCTGTATCATAAGAAAGTATGTCTACAGTTCCAGTACCTACATCAATTGCTAAAATATTCATATATAGTATATTATATTGTTTATAATACTAATAATATTGTGGTCTAATATAAAAAATAGTATACTTAGAAATTGTCAAAAGTAGATTGATATTTGCCTTTTATTTTAATATAAGGTTCAGCACGTTTTGTTACAACACCAATTTCTTGTAATTCATTAATATCTTTGAAAGGTTTTATTTTACGATATTTAATTATTTTATCTGCAGATAAAGTTCCAATACCTGGAACTCTTATTAGATTTTTATATGGTGCAGTGTTAATTTCTACAGGGAAAATGTTCATTTTTTCTGCTGCTAAAATTTTCGGATCTTCGTTTAAAACAAGATTATCTGCTTCATCAAAGACTAATTCGTTTAAATTAAAATTATATTCTTTTAATAATGCATCAGCATGGTATAATTGATTAGTTCTTAAATTACTTTCACTTGATTTCTTTTCTAATATTGTTCCTTCTATAGGAGAAAATGCACTGAAATATGTTCTTCTCAAATCTACTTTTTTATGTAGTTTTTTCAATCTTGAGAGAATTTCTTCATCTGTTTCATTATTTGCTCCTACAACAAATTGTGTGGTTTGACCAGAAGGGGCCATATTTGGTTTTTTACCTATTTTATCAATCCAATTTATTCTTTTTATTATATCTTTATTGTAATCTTTAGTAGATGTTAATTCGTATAATCCATCTTTAGTTGCAGCTTCTATGTTTATACTTACTCGATCTGCTAGTGCCATTGCTCTTTTAATAGAGTCTTTTGATGCTCCAGGAATTATTTTTAAATGAATATAATCTTGATAACCATAATCTTTTCTTAAAATACGAACTGTGTTAATTAACTTATCCATTGTTTCATCAATACTTTTACTAACTCCTGAACTTAGAAATAAACCATTAACTAATCCTCTATTATAATAATTTAGGAAAATTTTACTTAAATCCTTTTCATCTAATTCTAATCTTGTAAAATCTCTTTGGCATTGATTCATACAATATTTACAATCATTTTTACATTTATTACTCATTAAAGTTTTAAATAAAGGTATTTCACAACCATTATTACCTATTGCATTATATATTCCAGGTAAATTAACACTTGAACTTTTAGAATGATTAACATAGTCACAAAGATCATATTGTGCTGAATCAGCTAAAGTTTTCATTTTTTCTAATTTACTCATAACTACTTATAATATATAACACCAATTACTAATATAGAAGATGTATATATTGAAAAATTTTTTTTAGATTTGATTAATTATGAATATTGTTTTAGCTGGAACAGGTAGTGCAGTTGGAAAAACTACAATCGCAACAGGAATAATGAAAGTACTATCTGAAAAATATAATATACAACCTTATAAAGTAGGACCAGATTATATTGATCCATCTTATCATTCCTTAGCAACTGGAAATTATTCAAGAAATTTAGACTCTTTTTTCATGGATAATTCCCAAATTAACACAGTTTTTCAAAATGGATTAGAAAAATCTAAATCAAAAATTGGTATTATTGAAGGTGTGAGAGGATTATATGAAGGTATAAGTCCTATTTCTGATGTTGGAAATACAGCATCAATAGCTAAAGCATTAAATTCACCAGTTATTCTTATTATAGATTCAAGAAGTTTAGTTAAAAGTGCAGCTGCTATTGTTTTAGGGTTTAAAGCTTTAGATCCTGAAATTAATATTGCAGGTGTTATATTGAATAAAGTCAAAGGTCAAAGACATTATCTAAAAACTAAAGAATCTATTGAAACATTAACTAATACTCCAGTTATTGGTGGAATACCTAGAGATGATAATTTACTTGTGAAACAACGTCATTTAGGTTTAGTTCCAGCTTTAGAAAAGGAAAGAATAAATAATGATATTGATAATTGGGCTAATGTTATTAGAGAATACATAGATTTAGACATGTTATTAGATATTATCAAATCTTCTAAAGAAAGTGAAGAAAATATTAAAAAATATACAATAGATAACCCTTGGGATATTGAAAATCATTCTAAGGTTAATATAGGTATTGCATATGATAATGTTTTTTCATTTTATTATCAAGATACTTTTGATGCTTTAGAAGATAATAATGCTAGTTTATCATTTTTCAGTCCATATGCTGATGATGAGATTCCTGATGTGGATGCTCTTTATATTGGTGGTGGTTATCCTGAAGTATTTGATAAAGAATTGTCAGATAATTCTTCTATGTTGAATTCTGTTAAATCCTTTGTTGATGATGGTCATCCTGTTTATGCAGAGTGTGGTGGATTAATTTATCTTTCTAATTCTATTAATGATAATAAAATGGTTGGATCTTTACCATATAAATCTTATATGACTGATCATGTTCAGGGTTTAAGTTATGTTATTGCTAAATCTAGATGTGATTCTATTATTTCTAATGAAGGAGATATTTTAAGAGGTCATGAGTTCCATTATACTCAAATTTATCCAGATGATAATGCAAACTTTGCTTTTGATATTCAAAGAGGTAGGGGTATTAAAGGTAATCTTGATGGTTTAATGAATGATAATGTGCTTGCAAGTTATATGCATATTCATCCTTGTTCTTATAGGAGATTTCCTTCTAATTTTGTTAGAAATATTTCAGATTTATAATTTGAATATTGTTTTTCCTTATTTTTTGTTTTTAACTTTTTTTCTTTGAGTTATTTTGCATATTTTTTGTAACTCATTTACATTATCATGTAACTCAATGATATTACAAACCTTATTTTTAAGACAATAATGTATATTTTAACTACATTTTTTTAATAAATTTCACAACACTTTCACTATGCAAGTATCCTAAGAAAAGACACAAAAACAACACATGATAATATCATTTATTTTTTCAACCATAATTGCAACATGAAATGTAACTCAAAACTTTACACTTGAAATAGTACTTAGACAAAATTCAACACAAAAATTTCAAAAAATCAAAATGATAACTCAAAAATCACACACCCAACAAACATGATAATATCAATACCACTCCCCCAATAAAAAACATAATATTATAAAAAAAATTTACAACTCAAACATAATAACCTAACACAAACAAGAGTTACAAAACAACAACATATAATAATATTTACAACTCAAAATTATTTATATAATAATAAATATAATACCATATAATAAAATTTAAATAAAGATTATCGAAGGTTAAAAAATAATGTTAGAAAAAGAAGTTAAACAATACAAAAGGGGTAACAGCTTCACATACCGGATAGATCTTTCAAAAAAAGATAACTTCAACGGTGGTGAAAAAGTAAAAATTCTAACCCTTGAAGAATATGATGAAATTATCAACACAATCGAAGACTACAAAAACCAACTAGACAATAAAGACAACACAATATCAGACTTAAAAGACCAAAACAACAACATCAAACTAGAAATAGGCAAAGAAGTTGATAAACGTAATGAAGAAATTGCAAAAAAGAATGAAGAAATCAAAAATCTAATAGATGAAAACCAAGAATCATTACAAAAATGTTATGATATTATCGATGAAAAAGACAAATCACTAACACAATCCAACGAAGAAATCAGAATAGAAAGAGATAAAGCAGACAGAATATCCCAAAATGCTCAAGAAGAAATACGTCTTGAACGTGAAAAAAATGATAGACTAATGATTTCAAAAGATGCAGAACTAAAAGAATTAAACACAAAAATTGAAGATCAAACAAATCAATTAGTTGCATACAGATTATTAATAGAAAGATATAAAACCAGAAGTTTCATAGATAGATTATTAAACAAAGAACCTGATGAAGACCTTCCACCACGTGTCTCTGGTGGAACTTATGTATTAGAGTCAGATGACTCTAATTAAATTTTATTTTTTTTTGAGTTATTTTTTTAAAACTTTCAACTACAAATACTATTTTTTTTATAATAATAACATTATCATTTCACCATTCATTTTAAATGTAACTCCGAAACATACATTTCAAGTGTATTTTGTGTTAACATGATATTATCATTTAACTCACAAACACATATGTTAAACATCTAAAGGTGCATTTCAAGTGTAAAATTTACTATGTACATATGCATTAATTTATGTTATGATAATATCATTTAGTTATCATGACATTATCTTTTCATTGTAATTTTTAACATATGATATTATCATTTACTTACACTATTTTCACAATAAAAATTTGATATTAACATAAAAAATTTCAATATTTTTTGAAAAAATACTAAAACAGGAAAAATTTTAAAATAAAAAAATCACGATCCAACAAATCATACTCATTACAAAATCTACAATATATAATATTAAAACAAAAAAATTTTAAAATAAATAATAAATGAAATAATAGTAAAACAGATTTTACGGTTCTTTATATAGTAGTAGTAAAATATATTTTATGGTTCTTTATATAGTAGTAGTAAAACACATTTTCATAAACTATATACAAAACAAAGGAGGGAAAAAAATTTCATATAATGTAAATACATATATTCAAAAACAAGTTTTAACAAGACCTGGAATGTTATTTGATGATTTAAGTAATAATGATAAAGTATTCAATAAAAGAACTAGTTATTATTATATTATAAAATATATAAATGATTTTTTAGAAGGTAAAAATATTAATAGATATTTAGTGCTACCTGGAATAAGAGACACAGGAAAATCTACAATTCTTTTCCAAATATATCAATACTTATTAAATGAAAAAAATATCAATCAAAATAATATTTTATATCTTTCAGGAGATAATTTAAAACAGATGTGTAATAGTTCAATAATAGAAGCTGTAGATTCATATTTAGATATTTTTCACAATGTTACATTGGAAACATTGAATCAAAAAGTATTTTTATTAATTGATGAATCACAATATGATAAGAATTGGGCAATAACTGGTAAAATTATATTTGATTCATCAAAAAATATATTCATGATTTTCACTGGTTCATCTGCATTAGAACTTTCATATAATGCAGACTCTGCAAGAAGATTATTAAGAATTCCAATAACCCCTCTTACATATTATGAACATTTAATATTAAAATATGGCTATTTTAAAAATAATATGTCAAAATCAATATTTGAATTAATATTTGATGGTAGAGTTGATCAAAATTTACAAAAAAACATGTTTGAAAATTATTCTAAACTTAAAAATTTTAATATTAATGAATGGAAGAATTTTTTAAAATTTGGTGGTTTTCCATCATATTTTTACCAAACCCATCATGATTTAATAAAAAAACTCACAGATACTATAAATAGAGTTATAACAGTTGATATTAATAATATTGGAGATCTTTCAAGTCGAAGTCAAGATATAGCATTTCAAATTTTATATTATTTTGCTCTTCAAAATCCAGGTGAAATATCAAAAGAATCTATGTCAAATACTTTAGATACAACAAAACCAACTCTTAATAAAATTTTAGATATTTTTGAGAAAACTCAGTTAATTTTTCATATTGACCCTTTTGTATCTTCAGCTAAAAGAATAACAAAACCTAAAAAATATTATTTTGCAACATCAAGTTTGAAAAATGTTTTATCAACAAATATAGGTGGTACTATTCTTGAAAATGAAGAAGCTTATATGGGTAAATTACTCGAAAATTTTGTAGCATCAAATTTCTTTAATTTAGAAAATGATAAAATAGGATTATATAAAACATATTATGATTTAAGTAAGAAAAGTAAAAAAGGTAAAACCAAGAAAAATGTGGATTTTTTAGTACAAAGAGGAATAGAACCACCTATACCAATTGAAGTAAGTTATGGTAAAAAAGATAATAATCAAATTAAGAAAGGAATTTCAAAATATAATTCTAGTCATGGAATTATTATTTCTAATACTAAATCCACTATTGAAAAAGAAGATAATATTATTTATTTGCCTCCGGAAGTATTTGCATTTATCTAAAAATTATCTATTGATTAAATTAGATGAATAGTGATTAATAAATATAAAACAAAATACAAAATATTATTTATCTTATTAAAACATAATATAAAAAAAGAATTAATAAGGAGTGTAATTTATATTTTGAAAATCAAAGATTTAAAGAAAATTGATCTATTTAATCCATTAATAATTGTATTGTTAATTGTAATCTTTGTATTAATTGCATTACCTAGTTGGTATGTTACAGAAGAATTACACACACCTGAAAATCCAATGTACTATTTTATACTAATAGGAATAATCTTTTTCATTCTTGGAATTTACACTCCAAATCTTTTTTCAAAATATTCTAAAAAATTTAAAGAAATATTTAAAATACAAGATAATAAAAAATTAGAAAAATTACCTTTATTTGGAAATTATACAAAAACAGAAAAAATTTTACTATCTATTGTTATAATTGGAATCTTATTACAAATAATTAATTTAGTACATTTAGGTGGAATACCCTTATTTAGCAGTGTTCTTAAAAGTAAAGCTGCTACAAAAATATGGTTATTATCTTATATACTATATTTACCTGGTATTAACTTATTATTAGTTAAATTTAATAGGAAAACTCATTATCTATTATTAATCATTGGATTAGGATTGTTTGCTTTAACTGGTTATAGAACAACACCAATAGCAATCTTATTATCTAGTTTTATTACATTATATTACACAAGAGATTTTAAAACAAAACATTATGCAATTTTCACTTTAATTATTCTAGTTTTATTTATTTTAATAGGTTTTATTGCTATGAAGTCTATTGTTGGACAACAATGGAGAATAGGTGCATTAGAATTAGTATCTTACCGTTCTGCGTTCACATTAAATATTTTTGATAAAATTACTAGAAGGGAATTTTTAACAGGTGGTTATTTATTCTATTCAACATTAACTGGATTTTTCAATTCTGTTGACCCTCGTGTCGTTGTTGGTCAAGTGGTTATGTTACAAAACCAATCACTTACTTCCACTATTTTTGGCCCTGCAACGTTAGATTTCGGATTATGGGGTATGTGCATACAAATGTTCTTTTTAGGATTTATTCTTAAAATCATGCACATTTTACAAAAATATAAAAAAGGTATATTAACAGCTTTTTATGCAATTATACTTGCACAAACTATTATATGGATTGAAACTGGACCTACAGATATTGTTGTATGGATTTTTTATATTATAAGCATAATTTTAATTTTAATTTCATTTAAAAAAATTTCAATAGGGAGATAAATAAGAAATTGTCAAATAAAACAATAGCTATTGCAGCGGAGATAGCTCCTGCTAAAACTATTATTCCTGTTGTTGAAAAATTAAAAGATTTAGAAAAAGAAAAATCTTTAAACTGGGATAAAACAAAAATTATCGGATTATATCATGGAGAAAGCAGTAAAGATATTTTAAATGAAATATCTGATGAAATTTATTCCATTGGTCAGGGTAGAAGAGGAAATAAAAAAACTAATCCTTTAAAATTAGTTTATTATATTATAACAGATATATTTAAAGCATTTAAGGTGATGAGAGGTAAAAATATTGATCTATTAATTACTTGTGGTAATGCTGGGGATGTTAGAAAGTCTATTGTTGCAGCTCATTTTCTAAAAATACCTATATTACATATTGAACAAGATATTTATAATCCTATTGAAGTAATTGGCTTAGCTAATCAAATTACAGTTCCATCTAATGATTATGTAACTTTTATGAAAGATACATATGGTTTAAAGAATATTGTAAATATTAATGGATATCCAATGGTTAAATATACTTTAGATTATTTAAAAGAAGATAATATCTATTCTGATTTTAAAGATTATGTTCTTGTTTTATTAGGTGGAGATATAAAAAATGAAGAATTACCAAATTTAATACATCAACTTGAAAATTTAACTTATCCAGTTATAATTGCTCCTTATAGATTTGATAAAAAATTAGTTGAAAATTTATTATCTTCAGATAATATTAAAGTATTAGATAATTATGTTAACCTCCCAGACTTCACACATAATGCAAAAGCTTTAATTTATGCTGCAGGTATGGGTATGACAATTGAAGCAGGAGTTTTAAATATTCCATCAATAAAAATTGAAGGATTCCATAAAACACATGGAAGTGTTGATTTAGCTAAAAAATTAAACATTCCAATAATCCCTATATCAAATATTAACGATGAAATTATTAATTCTCTTGAACCTATTTCAAATAATGATTTAATTAAAAATTCTTATACTGCTATAGATTCAATTGTAGATTTAATTAAAAATTTTAATCCAGAACTAAGTAATAGTGGTTTTAAGTCAATAAAAAGGATTTGGAAACAAAGAAAACAATTTAGATAACTATAAAAGTAAATATAAAGAAACTTTTTTTTAGAGGTTTAAAAAATGGATTTTGAAGATATGAATTTTTGCCAATCATGTGCAATGCCAATGAATGATGATGATTATGGGACTGAAAAAGACGGTTCTAAAAGCCAAGATTACTGTAAATATTGCTATCAAAATGGAGAATTTACACGTGATTGCACTATGGAAGAAATGATTGACTTTTGTGTTCCAAAAACTTCACAAGCTACAGGTATGAGTGAAGAAGAAGCAAGAAAAATGTCTGAAGAGTTTTTCCCAAAATTAAAAAGATGGATGAAATAATTTAACAATTTTCATATTTTTATTATGGTTTTTTGTTCTTTTAAAAAGATGAATACCTATTTTTTTATTATATATAAATTTTTTGATATAATTTTTTAAAAAATCTTTATTAATACTGAAAATAGAAATATAAATTGGTGATATAATTATGGTAGTAAAAATTGGAATTGTAAAAAGCGGTAATATTGCTGCTTCACCAGTACTCGAACTTTTATTAGATGAACGTGCAGACAGACCTAACATTGATGTTAGAATAGTCAGTTCTGGAGCAAAAATGAACCCAGAACAAGTTG
>CAZJLS010000042.1:0-7052 GCA_964547125.1 uncultured Methanobacteriaceae archaeon
AGATAAGTTCTGTGATAGTGCTTGGGAATCTCTTTCTCCATTTGTACTTGCATTAGCTAATGGTACTGAAGACTTCTATGACGGTTGGATGAAAAATAAAAAATCAGCAATGATATCCTGTAATGATGGTTTTAGACCTGTAAGCTTTCTTTTAGAGACAATGGATGAAATTGTAGACTAGATAAATTTATTTTTAAATTTAAATTCATGAAGTTTTTTTATATATTAATTACTCATTTTATATTTTATTTAAAATATTTTACTACAAAAATTATGGTGTGAGCAACACTATAATTATTTAAGTTTGCTTTAATATTTTTAATAGTTTATAATACAAGTATGTTAAATATTGAAGATAAAGTATTGAATGCTTTTAGGAAATAGAGTGTATCATAATTTTGCATATAGTGTATCATTTCGTAATAAAAAAAATAAAAAAAGTAATAAAAACTTCAATTATAAAGTATAAAAAACAGTATTATTCTGTTTATGTTTTTTAATCAAATCATTATCTAATAAAACTTTAATATCTCTTGAAACTGTAGCACGAGAAACAGCAAAATACTCCTCATACTGCTTATTAGTAATACCATAATTATTGGACAAATAAGTTAAAAGATTAATTTGCCTATCATTTAAATCAAGATCATCAAAACTAATATGATTAATACTTGCAGATAAAGGTAAATCTAAAATATTCTCGCCAGGCCCATATAATATCACTTGTAAATAGTTACCAACCATATTAAAAACAGGATCATCTAAACCATGATTTTTCATACTTCGTTTAATTCTATCAATTCCTGTACCATACTGCTCCATTTCATGAGCATAATGGAATAATTCAGAAATTTTTTCATTACGCCGTATAGATCTAATTGCCCCACTATCTTCATTTAACATTTCAGTTGTTAATGGTGCTTTTAAATCCCCAGGACTCATAATTTCAATACGATCATCAAAAATATAAAAACTAATATCAACACCTTTAATAGTATAATCTCTATGAGCTAATGCATTCACCATAGCTTCTCTTATTGCTTCATAAGGATATTCATAAAAATCATATCTTTCAAAACCAATAATTTTCGTTGCTTTACGTATGTTCCTTAAGAAAAAGGAATGCATTTCATGAAGTACTTCTAAAAAAGGTCCTTCTAATGTTAAATTATCAATAAAATCAACTTTATCTTTTCCTTTAAATCTAGCTAATTTAATTTTAGAATCAATTTGTTTAAATTTATTCGGATTCTTTGTAAAAAATAATGCGCCCGCAGTTGTTAAATGATAATTATCATTATTCTTATTTAGAACTTCAAGTTTATCAGTTAAAACATTAATATAACTATCTTGAATTGGTTCTCCATTTTTTTTTAAAAAGTAATTGTAACATTCTGAACTAATATCTTCAAGGTTTGAATCAAGAAGAACTATACTATCAAAGTCAGATGTGTCATCATTAGATAAAAAATGAAGTAAACTAATATTAATTTCTTCAATTAAATTTTGAACATCCTCAAAATGAGTGTAAGTTACTTGTTTTTTTATTTTTGATATGAATTTATCAACTTCAGGTTCTCTTTTGTCAACATTTTTTAAATAAAAAAAAGCATTAGTTTTGCCTTTTATCCTATAAAATTCATTGTATTCATCTTCAGTAGCAGAGAAACCAGATTTCCTAATATTTCCATAAAATTGTCCTAATATTCCAATATAAATATCACTATTTCTAACTTTATCTAAATAAATATCTTCAGAAGTTCTACCTATTGAAGGAACATCAGCTTCAAAGACAAAAACATCAAAGAGTTTGCCAAATACCTCATGATTTTCAATATATTCTTTTATTTTAATTCTTTCATTAGAAAATTCACTTCTAACACTACTTATGAAAATTGAATACTTCATTTTATTAACCTTATAATCTAATTTAAAATTTTTATTTAAAATATTTTACTACAAAAATTATAGCATGAGCAACACTATAATTATTTAAGTTTGCTTTAATATTTTTAATAGTTTATAATACAAGTATGTTAAATATTGAAGATAAACTATTGAATACTTTTAGGAAATAGAGTGTATCATAATTTTACATATAGTGTATCATTTCGTAATAAAAAAAATAAAAAAAATATGAAAAAAAGATTATTGTACATCTTTATGGGAAAATTCAAGAAATACAATTTTATTATCTTTTTTATTATAGGAATAATACAATCTAAATGAATCTGCAACATAAAGCTCTTGTTGACCTTTACGGTTAGCACACATATGTTTTCCCACATTTGGATTTTGAAAAATCTTTTTTAACTGTTTAAAGAATTTCTTTAAAACAGTTTTATCTAATTTTTTAATAGATTTAAAGAATTTTCTCCCATATTCCCATTCCCTGTTCCCAATTCTATCAAAGACTTCTTCAAGTTCTTTTTTAGAATTGATTTTATTTGGATAGATGATTGCGGTGCCTATTCTCTTAATAAAAATACTTTATATTAAGTTTTTATCACCTTCCTATTTTGGAAAATGTTTAAATTTGATGTTTTAAACATTTTCATTTTAACTGCTGAATACATTTTGGATTGAATTTTTTTTAATCTATACAAATATTCACCTCATAATTGAAAATTAAGATAAAAATTATTCCTATACCTATTTTTCAAGTTCTTCTTTCCAACTACTGTCTAATTTTTCTTTACGATACAATTTTTTTGAAACAGCACCTACAGAGCGATAAGCGGTTTTGAATCCAACTTCACTTTTACAATAATTTGCAGTATTATCTTTTTTTATACCAATACTTGATGCTTCACTAAAAGAATCAATATCTGCTCCCAGATATAGGAATTCCCATTTGTGATTTTTTATTAAGTTTTTAACTTGGCTTTTAGTATATTCTTTTGATGCATTTTCATATCCATCTGTTATTATAACAAATAAAACATCATTATCTACTTTTCTATCTAATGTTGTTATTGTTTTTCCAACTGCATCTATTAATGCTGTCATTCCACGTGCGTAGTATTCTTTTTCAGTTAATGGTTTTACTTCATTTACTGGTTTTCTTTCAAATAGTACTTCATATTTGTCATCAAAAAGTACTGCAGTTATTTTAGAGTTAATGCCATCTTTTTTATGTTCTTCTATTATTGAGTTAAATCCTCCTATTGTGTCTTTTTCGAATCCGTGCATTGATCCACTTCTGTCTATTACAAATATTACGTCCATTTTTTTCTCTATTTTATTCATTTTTTATCACCACTTTTTTTGTATAATTATATTTTTTCATAAAATTCATGTATTTTCCATAAAAGATAATGCTTTTAATTTTGCTGATTTACAGTCTTGATTTGATGTGCTTAAGATTTCTTCGTACATATCTATAATTTCCATATTCATTATAGACATTAATTCTAATTTTTTAACTATTTTTACAAGTTCTTCTCTTTCTTTTTTTAATTCTTTTACTTCTGATTTAGCCAATTTTATATTCACCACACTTTCTTTAAAAAAATATTATATGCAGTTTTTCAAACCATATTTTGCAGATTCATTGTCTGGATCTAAGTCTAAAACAAACTCAAATGTGCCTTTAGCTTTTAGATATTCTTGATGCTCTAAATATAAAAGTGCTTTAAAGTTTAAAGCATCTACATTCCATGGTTCTGTATTTAAAATTTTATCAACATATTTTTCAGCACATTCCATATTTTCTGTTTCTATATATTTTATTGCTTTATAGATTAAAAAATCTGGATTATTTGGTTCTCTTTCTAAACCCATTTTATAGAAAAATTCTTCTTCTTCATAAAGTTCGTTTTCATGAGATAATGCACAAATTGTTAATAATGCTTCCATAATTTCAACATCAATTTCGTCCAATAATTGTTGGAATGTCTTTTCTGCTTCTTCTTGTTTATTTAATTTAATTAATGCATAATATTTACGGGATAATATATAATCATCTACCTCTTTTTCCAGGTATTTATTGAAGTCTTTTATTCCCTCTTCGTATTTTCCATTATTAAGTAATATGTGGCCTCTTACAAGTTGTGCGGTTAAAGTGTCGGGGTGTGATTTTATTATTTCATTTGATAGATTCATGAACTTTTCATATGGGTGCAAATTTAATAATGCATCAAATTTAAATTCTAGAGCCTGTAGATTTTCAGGTTTGATTTTTAAAGATTTATTAGAATATTCTACTGCTTTTTCATATTCTTTATTTTCTAATAATATACTTGCTTTTTTGTTTAGTTTTTTAACTTTTCTATTGTTAAATAAAGAAAACATTGTTTTTTCACACCTCAATAAAATTTTTTTATTCCCCAATTTCGCATTCGACTGCCATTATTGTATTTTCACTTAAAAATCTTACAAAATATTCTGGATTTAATTTAGTGTTATTGTTAAAGTGTTTTGGAATGTCGTTAATATTTGAGATTATGTAATTGTTGGAATATAGGAAATTTCTTATTCCTTGAATATCTAATCCAATGGTTTCTAAGTAATTTAGAAGGCAATCTAATTCCATTTCATTTATTTCACTACATAGGTACCAATTTGTTATTTCTATTAAACAGTTTAGATAACTCATATTTTTTCACTCCTTTTTTTTTGAATATTTTGCAGTTTTTTTGTGTGGTTTAGGGTGTGTTGTGTTTTTTTTGTTTTAAGACCATATAGTAATATAAAAAACTGAAAAAGTATTACTATTATTGGCTTAAAATAGAAAAAACAATCACTAGAAAAAAGTTTTGAAAAGAAGTTTACAGTAAAAGGCAAAGTGTTTCTAAATATAAGCCAAAAGCTTATAGACATCGTTGTTATTAACAGCTTATTTATGTGATTACTTGTAATTAATGTTAAATACTTTGGTAATTCTTTAACGACTATATACCCAAAGTCACATACACATAAGGAAACAAATCCTCACCATTAATACATAAATATTAGATTAGGTTTCATACACAATTGAATTTTTTATTATACCTTCAATTTTTCCATCAATACCATTTTCACCTAAACTATAAAATGCTGGAGGGCAATGTCCTGATGGATCTGCAGGTCCAATATTACCACAGATAATATCTATCTCTCCATCATCTTCAGTTATTGCTATACCATAATGTCCTTCATATGGATCTGAAAGTATGTCTATAAATTGTGCAAATTCCATGTAATCCATTACTATAGGTTTTGTAAGTGTTATTTTATTATTTACTTCAATTTCTTGATATATTTTATATTCCATACCTGTGGTTTTTATTATCATACCATCATTTGGGATTAAATCTAAATATACTCCTTCCTGGTTTACCATATCTTCAAAGGTTTGATAAAATTCTTCAGTTAATATTTTTTCATCTTTTGTATTTTCACTTACATATTCCCAGGTTTCTAATCCCATTCCATTATACTGTGGATTACAATTATTATTTTTAGTTAGAGCGTGATTTATTGTCTGACGTAGATTAATATTCATTATTTTTTACCCCCTTTTCTAGAGAGACTTTCGTAAAAAGTCTTAAATGCAATAAAATTTATATTGTTACTTAAAAAATAGTTAATAAATTCACCTCATCCTCTAATTCCGCACCTGTTTTCGAGCGATTATAATATTTTTATACCTCCCTATATATAAACTTTTTGGTTTTATAGAAAACCATTTTTTAATATTTTTATATTTTATGCAGGATATATCCCATCGTTTTCATACTTAATTTCTAACCAGGTTTTAAGCATTTTATCTGATAAACAGTATTCTTTATTATATGTATGTTCTATTATTCCTTTATTTAAAAGTGAATCAATATATTTTGTAATAGTTGATTTAGCATAATTTAAATTTTGATTTAACATACTCCATGTAACATTTTTATTTTCAACTAAAAATATGATTATTTCTTTTTCAATAGCATTTAATGTTCCCCATACATATAACCACATTATTACTATTTGATCAACATTTAATAGAAGAGTTTCTTTAATCACTTCTTCATCACATTCAATATCTGTTGGCAATATAGAAGATAAACTATTAATATATGCTGGAATTCCTCGAGTACATGAGTAAAATCTTTTAAAACCTTCTTCAGTAAATTTTAAATTAGATTTTCTTTCATTTAAGTACCTTTTAGTTTCTTCTTCAGTAAATGGATCTACATTAAATTGTAGCATTCTGCCTCCAAAAGCTCCGTTTTGCCCATTTATCATTTGTATTATTTCACTAGTTTGAGATACAGAACCTGTAAAAATATAAGTTACATTATTTTGTTCTTGACTATAACTTCTTATTAACCAAAAGAAAGCTTCTGGATTTTTTAAAGATTTTAATAATTGAAATTCGTCAATTACAATAATAAATCCTTTAATATTTTCATTCGAATCTACAATAATTTGAGGAAGTTCCATTACAAATTTACTTAATTTTAAATAATTTTCTTTAATTTTTGGTAATTGAATTTCCGATAATTTAATATTGCTCAAATCATAATCTTTTAATCTTAACTTTTTAATACTATTATGAATATTATCTTTAACACTAGAATAAATAAAATCGTTTTCATTGATTGTGGCATTAATATTATCCAATATTTGTTTTATCACTTCTTCTTCAGTTAAAATACCTTTTTGCCCACCATATGTTTTAGATAAATCAATATAAGATGTTAAATATTTATCTGGTTGATCATTTAATATTTTTTTAAGTAAAAATGTTTTACCAACACCCCTATAACCGGTTAATAAGAGTTGTTTTGAAGCATCAACATCTAACAAAGATATAATAGTATTAATTTGACTGATTTCTTTTTTCCTATTAAAAAAATATTTATTTATATCATTTGGTATTATTACTGGAAGAGAATTCATGATTATTAAACCTCATTTTTTATAATATATTTTTGTAATTATTTTTAAGTTTTTCTATATTGGACTTTCAGTAATTTTACGAACCAGTCCAAAACACACGAACAAAAAATAATGTTCGCCAAAAACGAACCAGTCCAAAACACACGAACAAAAAATAATGTTCGCCAAAAACGAACCAG
>CAZJLS010000042.1:7152-15731 GCA_964547125.1 uncultured Methanobacteriaceae archaeon
TCCAAAACACACGAACAAGAGAATTTCATAAAAAAATTGAACTAAAATTAAAATTAAACCCCAATAAAAAGTAAAATCTCATTAACAGTTAATTTAACTTGCTCATTCATACTAATACTTGCCACACCATCACCATTTTGATTACCATAACTTCCAAACTGTCCATGATTACCCCCACTAATTACAAACTCAGTAAAATTATCCGGCAAATAAATTTTAGAATTTTCATAACTTTCCCTATTTAAAACATCATCATTAGTCCCATAAATAGATAAAACACCCATCCCCGTAATATTATCATTTGGATAAGCAGCAAGTAATATTAAACCGTCAATTTTACTATTATGATTATGAGCATATGAAGAAGCCATAACTCCACCTAAAGAATGACCAGAAATATACCAATGAGAATAATTATAAGAATTATTATTAATAATAACATCTGCAGAATTTTCACCTAAAAATGCTAAATTAAAAGGCATCTCCACAATAAAACAATCCACTCCATTATTAGATAATGAAATAAGTAAAGGTAAATATGAGGTATATTCTACTTTAGCTCCAGGATAAAAAATTAATGCTTTATCTTCACCTGTTCCATTTAAAAAGAGTCCATTATTTGTGTGAGTAACTGAAACATTTTCTGTTCCATTTAAATATTTTAAAGCATTACTATCTGCATGATAATAATCATTAACATAATAAATTCCAAATGCTATTAAGACTATTAACAATATTAAAATGATATATAAAGCTATTTTTAGTTTTTTATTCATTGTTTACACTTTATAAAAGAAATTAGATATATGTTTCCTATTAATTTTATTTTATTGTTTTAAGAAGTCTCTAGATTGAAGTATGTTTTCTTTATATGATGGTATTATTGGCTTTACAAAGTCCATAAAATCTAGTGTTATTTCTTTATATTTATCTTCAGGATAATCGTTAATTTTTTCATTTGTGAATGCTTCTATCCATTCGTTTGGTATGTTTAATAGTGGATTTATTGTTGGTGGTTCTGTTTTTATAGTATCTGGTATTCCTTCTCCAGCAAATATTTTTGTTAGTATATTATAGGTTTCTAAGTTTAATGTGTTTGTTCCTACTATTTTATCTGGTTTTCCTTCTTTTATTATTTGTATTCCATATTTTCTTGTGTATGGTTCTAGTATTATGTGTATTAGTTCTGTTTTTTTATCTGTTATTTTTGGTAGTGTTATTTTTTCTCTTGGTTTTAGTTGGTGAGATAAAATTTTGCTTGCTCTGTTGCATATTTTTTGTAAGAGTCCGCTTCTTATTATTGTTGTTTGTGGATAGTATTTTTTGAATGTTTCTTCTTTTTTTCTTGAGAATTTGCTAAATCTTAAATCGTTTATATATATTGTTGTTGGAGTGTAGCTTATGTATCTTGTGTCTACTCCTATGTTTTTTAGGAGTTTAAGTGTTTCTTTTTTCATTTTAGTATTTCTTTAAGTTTTTCTTCCATTATTTCTGTTGGTGCTTTTTTTCCTGTCCAGATTTCTATTCCTTCTGCTGCTTGGTAGATTAGCATTTTTATTCCATTTATTGTTGTTGCTCCTGCTTTTTCTGCTTCTTTTAATAGTGGTGTTTCTATTGGATTATATACTATATCATTTACTACCAGATTTTCTGGTATGTCTTTTGCTTCCAATAGTGGTTTTTGTTCTTCATAACCTTTCATTCCTATTGGTGTTGTATTTATGAAGATATCTGTTTCTTGTATTTGGTTTTTTAGTTCTTCTATTGGTTTTATTATTATGTTTGCATATGTGTAGTTTTCTAGTATGTTTTCTTTTAGTGCTTCTGCTTTGCTTAGGTTTCTATTTATTATTTCTATAGAATCTACATTGGAGGCTATTAGTTGGTTACATATGGCTCTGCTTGCTCCTCCTGCCCCAAGTACTGTTACTTTTTTATTAAATATTCTGGTTTTTTCTTCTAATGCTTTTATGCATCCTATACCATCAGTGTTGTATCCGTGTGCTTCACCATCATGGAAGTTTATAACGTTTACTGCACCAATGTTTTTTGCTATTTCACTTATTTGATCGAGTGTTACCAGTACTTGTTCTTTGTGAGGTATTGTTACATTTAGTCCTTTTAGTCCTAGTTTGTTTGCTCCACCTATTGCTCCTGCAAGATGTTCTGAAGATACTTTGAATGCAAAGTATTTGTAATTTAATTTTAAGTGTTGAAATGCTGCATTATTTATTATTGGACTGAAGCTATGACTTATTGGGTTTCCTATGACTCCAACTACTTTTGTTTCTCCGTCGATTATCATGATTTTTTTATTGCACCTTTAAGTGATTAATACTATTTTATTTTAGTTTATTAAACTATATAAAATTAAGATTTTGACTTTTATTATTTAAAAGTCAAATAGTGATGTTTGTCCTTTTGATTTCTTTTCTTCTTTTGGTTTTTCTTGTTTTGGTTCCTTTTCTATAGGTATTAATGGTTTTTCTTTTGGTTTTGGCTCTTCTTTGATTATTGCTGGTTCTTCTTTTGTTTCTATTTTAGTTTCGGTTTCTTCTTTTTTATCTTCTTTTTCTATTTTTTGTGCATATAGTCCGTCACTTATTTGTTTTTGTCTTTGTTCTTCTTTTTTAGCTTCCCAGATTAGTTTTTGCATTTTTTCAATGACTTTTTTTGGTATTTTCCTTGGTCTGAATCTTTTTATTTCATCATCTTCTAAGTCTAAAAATGCGCTTATTTCGTATGCCATTTCATCGTTTGCAAAGATTATTTCAAAGTCTGGAAATATTGTGTATGCTACTTCAAGTGATACATGCATTTTTTCTTCCATTTTTGCTGCTATTCTGTCTCTTAAATCTCTTTTTCCTCGTGTTCTTCCCATTAGTGTGAATGCTTTTGGTCCTGATAGTCTTGTGAATTTTTTGTAGGTTTGTTTTTTTGATAGTGCTACTGCTGGTCCCATAAAGTCTGATGCGTATCTCCAGTAGGTGTAGTTTCGTGTTTGTCTTGCTCTTCCAAAGTATAAATCTGCTTTTGCTATGTTTTCGTATGCTTTTTTGATTTCATTTCTTTTTTCATATTCTCTTGGTATGTTTTCTGCTACATATTCCATAAGTAGTGTTGGGTCGTCATCTATTCTCATTGCAGGTTTTATGTGTGTTATTGTTTTGCTTTTGAGTATGGTTGTTGTTGCATCTAGTATTGTGTGGGTTTCGTCTTTTTGTGAGAGGTTTTCAAGGTCTTCTAATTTTAATTGTCCTCCTGTGGATGCTGCTTGTAGTGTGTTTATTGCTGATCTTAAGTCTCCACTACTTCTTTTGGATAGTATTTCTAGTGCTTCTGGTTCTGCATCTATTTCTTCTTCTTTACAGATTTTGCGTAGTGTTGCTCTTATTGTTGGTGAGCGTACTTTTTTCATTTTGATTACTTGGCATTTCTTTTTGATTGTTGTTAGTCTTTTGCTGTAGAAGTCGTTTGCCATCATTATTATTGGTTGTTTTGATTCTGTTAGTATTTTGTTTATTGCTCTTGTTCCTCCACGGTCGTCGTTTCCATGTATTCCATCGACTTCATCCAGTATTATTAGTTTGTGGGTTTTTCCAAATAATGATTGTGTGTTTGATGATTCTCCTATTGTGCTCATTAGGATGTCATATGATCTTTTGTCACTTGCGTTTAATTCTATGTGTTCTTGGAATTCATTTGCTATTATTAGTGCTGTTGATGTTTTACCTATTCCTGCTGGTCCAACAAGTAGTAATGGTTTTTGTGGGTTTCCTTCTTTCCATTGTTTAACCCATTCTTGTATTACTTTGATATCTTTATTGTTTCCACGTATGTCTTTAAATGTTTGTGGTCTGTATTTATCTGTCCATAACAAGTTCTTTTATCCCTCCTTTTATTTTTTTTAAAAAAAGATAATGATTAGGATTTTTATAAGAATTTTGCAAGTAATGCTTCTAATTGTATTCTTGGGTTTGCTCCTTCACGTATACGGAAGTCTGTGTTTGCTATACTATCTATTAAATCTATGTATACTTCCCCATCCATTTTATTTTCCATTACTCTTGAGCTTACTTCTTGATATATTTGATTGACCATGTCTTCCCCACTTATTCCCTGTAATACCATAGTGTCTCTTAATATATCACGTGCTTCCATGAAGTCTCCTGCTAGGGCTTTGGATATCATATCTTTAATATCTGTAGGTTTTGCTTTGTTTACAATATCATAAACTTTATCTAAGGTTATTACTTCTCCTTGAGATGCTGCAGATTGTAACATGTTTACGGATTTACGCATATCTCCTTCTGCAAAGTCTACTATTTGTTTAATTGCTTCAATATCATATTCATATCCTTCATTGTTTGCAATATATTCTAAACGTCCACTTATATCTTCTAATTTTAGTGGTGTGTAACGGAATACTGCACAACGTGATTGTATTGGATCTATAATTTTACTTGAATAGTTACAGCTTAGAATGAAACTTGCAGTTTTTGTATACATTTCCATTTCACGACGTAGAGCATGTTGTGCATCCTTAGTCATGTTATCTACTTCATCTAAAAAGATTATACGGAATGGTGCCCCTACTGGTTTTAATCTACAGAAGTTTTTAATGTTTGTACGTACTGTATCTATACCTCTTGCATCTGATGCATTTAATTCTAAAAAGTTTTGTCTCCAATATTCCCCAAGTATTTCTTTTGCTAATGCTAATGCAGTTGTTGTTTTACCTACACCTGCAGGACCTGTAAACATTAAATTAGGCATACTTTCTGTATCTACATATTTTTTTAATCTTGCTATAATTTGTTGTTGACCCACTATATCATCAAGTGTTTGTGGTCTGTATTTTTCTACCCATGGACCAATCATAATATCTATTAATCTCCAAAAAAATTATTAAATTAAATATAATAATTTATATATTAGATTTAACAATATATTAAGATTATTATTTTTTTATAAAAAAAAGGAGTGGAAAAACATGGCAGTCACTGGAAGCTGGAAACTTAAATTAAGATTAATATTAGCAACATTTGCAGTTGCAATACTTGTATACATAATATTAGGAGTTATATGGACATTAATAGGTCGACCAGGTGGAGTTGCTATGTGGGCAGTGCTTGGTTTAATTGTTATCTTCATACAATACCTTGTTGGACCAAGTCTTGTAAATCGAAGTATGAATGTTAAAGAAGTGACAAGAGAACAAGCACCACAAATATATGAAATGGTTGAAGATTTATGTCAAAAAGCAGACTTACCAATGCCTAAAATTGGAGTTAGTCCAACACCTGTGCCTAATGCATTTGCATATGGAAGAACTAGAAGTGATGGGCATGTATGTGTAACACAAGGAATATTAGATACTATAACATACAGTGAATTAAAAGCAGTTCTTGGACATGAATTAGGACATATAAAACATTATGATATGGCAATAACCACTTTAGTAAGTGCAATACCAATGATATGTTATTATGTAGCATTAAGCACACTCTGGTCACATGACAATGATAATAACGGATGGATACTTGGTGCAGTAGCATTATTATGTTACTTCTTAGGACAATTAATAGTATTATTCATTAGCCGTACAAGAGAATACTATGCAGATCAAGCAAGTATAGAATTTGGAAACAAACCAGAACATCTTGCAAGTGCACTATACAAGCTAGTATATGGAAGTGCAACCTGTAGCAATCAAGCAATAAAAGATGTTGAAGGACAAAAAGCATTCTTCTTAAATGATGTAAGTAACACTGAAAAAGATATTAGTGAATTAAGCCAATTAGATGCTAATGGAGATGGAATAATAGGTGCAGAAGAATTAAGACAACTTCAAAATCAAAAAGTTAACATAAGCACTGGCAGTAAACTAATGGAACTTCTAAGTACACATCCAGATATGCTTAAAAGAATAAAAAGACTAAGCGAAATGCAAAACTAAAAAAAAATATTATTAAATTTTTTTTTCACTCCATCCATCTAAAAAAAAAAGTTTTTTTAGAAGCGAACATTTTGTGTTAAATCAAAAAACACAATTCCTTCTATCCTATCTCTTGTAACCCATTTATGTAAACCTTCTTCTTTAACAACACCACCCATTGTTAATTTATAAGTACGGGTTTTATTATCACTTTCTAAATATATCCAATCTCCATCAATATCACCAACCCTTTTAACAATTAAACCATACTCCGTATCATTACAAGTAACAATATCTCCAACTTGAACATTCTGTGTCCTATTAACAACTATAACATCCCCAGAATGTAATGTTGGCTCCATACTAGTACCTACAACATTAGAAAATAAAGGCAAAGAATTATCATCAAGAATTGAATCTATATGAATATTAACATCATTATAACCATATTTTGCACAGATATTCCTAACAGATTCTAAATATTCACTGTTAATTATATCTGGATTTACCACAGCAGATGCAGTGTAATTTACTACCTCATTACACATTTCACCAGTATCTTTATCTAAAATTGGTATACTTGAATCAGATATTGAAATACTATCCTCATCTACAGTTAAGTAAATGTCTAATGTTCCAAATGCATGTATTGAAGGTATTGCTATTAATAAAATAAAAAAGAGTCCCAGTAATAATAATTTTTTATTATTCACTATAAACCTCCAAAAAAAGTTTTTATTTTAGTGTTTCTAAATCTATTAAATCATTATGTAATAATAATTTCATTGTTTCAATATCAATTTGTCCTGGTGCAGTAGTGTCACTAGTAACTGCAAATGTTATTGGAGCATTAAATTTAGATGCAATTACACGTGTATAAGATCCAATATCTCCCATACTTATTGCTATTGTATCTTCACAGTAACTTAGTAATGTTAAAACTGTTAATGTATCTTCTAGACTATTTGGCATTAATGCAACTTTAGCTATATCACCTAATTCTTTTTCCATATCAATTATTTTAAGTAATTCATCTAATTCTGGTGTTTTATTAAAATTATGATAGGATATTATTGATTTTGCTTTTTTTGAGGTTATTTCTTTTATATCTTCTTTATTGCTTTGTAATTCTATATCCACATAGTCTGCTTTTTTAGCTGCTTCTTTAAGGATTTCTATTCTCTCTTCTTCACTTCCTTTAAAAAATCCTCCCTCTGATTCTATACGGTTTGTTGCTATTGTTGGGAAGTTTATCTCTTCTATTATTTCTTTAACCAAATCAGGTGTTGGGTTTTTCATACCATCAATACGTAGTTCTATTAAGTCTGCTCCTCTTATTATTGATTTTTCTACTTCATCCAATATTGATGTTTTATCTTCCTTAAATATGGGTATTGCTATTTTTGTTTGTGAATATGCCATTTTTTACCTCAAAACTAGAATTATTAATATTTATATATTTTATTTTATTAATAAGTTTTAGAAAAAAATTAAAATAGAAAAATAATTTACATCATAAAACTTTGTAAATGCATAAAAAAAGTTTCAAATAAATATTATATATGTACTGTACTGGAAATCTAGTTTTAAATAAAAGAAAATAGCAAATAAAATAATAACTAGTTAATATTCTTTAATAATATTTTCCAAATATTTTCTAATTTCAGGAATATCCTCATGAATAATATCCCATACAATATTATCAATAATATCTTCATAATTATGAGCCATAATATTTCTCAAACCTTTAAGCTGTTGCCATTCTACCTCAGTGAATTAAATCCTAAACTCTTTAGATAATCTCCCAACAAATTCACCAATTTGAATAATTACTAAAGCACAATCATCTTTATATAAAATATTAGACATATAAATTTCTTTATTATCATTGCAAGCATCCATATGCTCATTTAACCTATCACAATAATAAATAATATTTTCTACAGTTCTCCTATCTTTTTCGTTCATATAAAAGAACCTCATCATTTTTAATTTTATCTAAAAAACTTTTATTTGAACTACCTTTACTAACTACATCCACATGACAATTAAATTCATCTTCTAAATCCGATATTAAAGAAATATATTGTAAACCTTTTAATTCACCATCATCCATTACAAAATCTAAATCACTATCTTCAGTTGCTTCACCACGAGCATATGAACCAAAAAGACTAAAACTATTAATTCCATATTTAACAACGATTGGAATAATTCTTTTTCTAATATCCCCAATAGTAAAAATCATAAAAAACACCATTATGTAATGAATTCTTGTTTAAATATATTATTAATAAATAAATATTTTTAAAATATACTCACTGCTAAAACTTAAGATTTTTTCTTATTTTTTTACTTATTTTTTTAAATACAAACTAATTTTCACTTAATTTAATTTTAAATTAAATGCAAAAGACCGAATAAGAAAAAAAGAAATAATAAAATTCATAGAAGAATCATCCACAAAAAACTAGTCATAACCCAAACAAAGATTAAAAAAACACTAAAAAAGAACAGAAAATAAACACAACATCAAATTAAGATATTAAAACCCATAAAAAATAGAAAAAAATAAGAAAAAAAGAAAAAAGGTTAAAGATTATGCAGGGTTTGCATCTTTAACAATAAGTTTGTAAATAAG
>CAZJLS010000043.1:0-15087 GCA_964547125.1 uncultured Methanobacteriaceae archaeon
GCCTTTAACCGTTTTATATAAAACATCATTTATCCACAAAGGCAAAGAATCTTTACTTTCAATAAAAATTCTAAAATCATTTAAAGAAAGATTATTAAAATAATTTTCAATTTCGGCTAAACTATCAGTATAATTATCTTCAGCCAAACTAATATCAATTAAAGGTTTTAAAATAGAATGTTTGGAACAAAAATCTAATGAAGGTTGAATTTTAGATAAATAATTATCTTTTATCTCTTCTTTCCAATATTTAACTTGTTTTTCTCTAATTTCTGGGTTTAAGTTAAGATAGTTTAGTCTTTCCCAGTCAAAGCCCTTTGAGTATCTTCTAAGTAAATTATCCACATATTGAGGAATAGGCTCATCACTTTCAACAAAAAACTTAACAATATCTGTATCTAGATTGTTTAAATATTCAATTGTTTCCCTAATTAAATTTAACATTGAATTTTTCCCCCTTTAATTTTTCTGTGCATGTACAGTTTTTGAATATTTTAATAAGTGTTAGATTATGATATTCTATATTATCACCCCATTTTAATAATAGACTTATTTTAGTATTCTCTTATTTAAAAATATTTATATTAACTCTTTTATTTCTTCTAAAAAATTGTTTATTTCCTTTAAAATATCTTTATTTGATGTTAAATCAATATAAACCGTGAATATTTGTGTTTCAATATTAAAATCTGCATTATATTTATCTAAGATTTCCTTAAATTCTGGATTTTTAGAATTATTTTTGTTGAAGTTTATATCTTCATCTATTAATATTTTAAGTATTTCAACATTTTCTAAAATTAGATTTGGATAATAATCTTCTATTTCTTCTTTTTCTAGGACATTTACATTTTGTCCATTTGTTTGTTTGAGTATTAGGAAATTAGCCATGCTTTTTTAAGTTTTTTTCATATAATTCTCTTTGTTTTTCTAAATATAATGCTTTTTCTTCTTCAAGATCTTTTATAATATGCATTATGTATTCTATTTCAGAAAAAGAATCTGATTGTTCACAGTATTCCTGTAATATTTCGATTATTTTATCGTATCTATCTTCTCTTATTGTTGATGTTACCCAACGTCCCATTATATCACCCTAATTTTTTTAGTGTTCTGTGATTTTAAAGATTTCTAGTGCATTTTCTTTATCACTTGTAGTATAGTATGTTTGGTTTTCTCTAAATGTTTCGTATGGATTGTTTGATTTTGTAGAGTATTCTGTTAGTTTTTTTATACTATGAATTTGCACATAATCTTCAATAAACTCTTGTAGATTTATCTTATCTTTTTTATCATACCTATTTAATATCCAATCCAAATCAGATCTTTTAAGTATTTTTCCTGAACTTAATGCAATATAATGTCTTATGAATCTTCTTTTTTCACGTCTTGTTAGGTTATTTTTCTCCATATCTTCTTTAAGCTCTTGTAGTATTATTAATCTTTGTCTTTTTATTATGTCTGTTTCTGTTATGTTTTCTGTTATTTTTATAAGATTTTTCATCTGAGTAATCCACCGCCAACGACTATTGCTATAATTGTAGGAAGTACCAGTAAACAAAATACAACTATAATTATGATTATTTCTTCTTTTTTTGCACTTATTTTTCCTTTGAGTGTTGTTGCATTTTTATATCTTATATTATCTGCTGCAGATGACAAAGGAGCATATTTCAGTATTTCTTCATCTGTTAAAAGTCCTGTATTTGGATCATTTGCTTTTGTCTCTACAAGTCTTCTTATTTCTTTTTCTTTTAGTTCTTCTTCTAGTGTTAAGTGTCCTTTATTTTTAGATGAGTAATTACTTCCACATGCAACACAGAATAATCTACCATTTTCTTCTTTGAAGTTTTTACTTCCACAATTTTCACACTGCATAACTAATCACATATCACAATAATAATTTGATGAATAGCCTTCATCTTGTAGTTTTTTTACTAATTTATCTAATTCTGGTTTGAAAAATCTTTTAAAAATTCTTGTATTTCCAAAATATTTAACAAAAATTGGGCTTAAAATATAATAAGTTTTAATAAATAATCTTCCAGTAAATGTTTTAGCTAATTTATAATCTCTGTATCTTCGAAGTGTCCACACTTCAGGACAATCATAAGAACCATAAATACTAGTTGCAATATAACAACCATTTTTCTCTTCCACATCTTTTATTTTTTGTTTTATCGGAGGATTATAATTAGAATCATATTCCTTTACTTTATTTATGTATGTATCTAAATCACCAATATCAAATAATAATTTAGATGTTAATAATTCATGTTTAGATATTCCAAATTTCCAAGATCCAATTGCTAAATCTTTATATTTTTCACCAAATATATCTAATAATTTATCTCCGAAAGAATAAAAAATATTAATTAAATTAATTTTACTTTCACGAGCCAAATTAAATTGAATATCCCAAGAATCCATATTTACTGACGAAACATTTATAGAGTTATAAAATATATTATCTAACTCTTGAAAATCATCATATACTTCTTTTAAAAATTTTTCTTCATTAATATCTGCATTATCTTTAATTAAATCAAATAATAAGGACATTCCTTGTAATAATGCATTTGATGACTTTTCAAATTTTTTAATATAATCAGCTACCGAGTTATAACTATTATCTTCTTTATAAGAAACAAAAAATTTAGAATCCTGTAATGCTTTAAAATATAATACATTAAAATTTGTTTCTAGATTATTTGGGTCTTTTATTAGAATCATCTCATAATATTTCAATGAATCAGCAAAATTTTCAGATTTTTTATATCTTCTTGCAAGTTCATATAAATTTTCTAAATCTTCTGAATAATCTATTTTTACTGTTCCTTCAAACATTATCTTTTTTGCTTCTTCTTTAGAATATTTAGTATTGCACACTTGACAAACAAAAAGACCATCCTGTTTTATTACATTATTACTACCACACATTTCGCATGTTAATTCTTTCATAATATCCCCTTAAAATTGTATGATTAAATATTTTGTAGTAACATATTTGGAATTTCATAATCTGGTTCGAACTGTTTTATATTATTTGCAACTGCATTTATTAAGTTGAATATTTCTATTTTATTTCCTATTTCAATTATTTTTCCATATTCAAATACTAATTTTTTCCAAATGTCTGTTGTATATTTACTGAATGTATCATCAAAGTTTGAAATAAGAATATTAGCAAATGTGTTGTAAAAACTTATTATTCTTCTTTTACAGTTATAATAGGGTACATCTGATTTATTTGAAAATACTCCATTTGCTCTTTGATGCAATATATCTAGATTGTTAGAGAATTTTTCAAAAATTGACATAGTATACTCAAATATTTCTTGGATGGCTTCTTGTTGTTTTTCTGGCGAATAATCTTTTATAAAATTTAAAACCATTTCTAGTATTTCAATTAATCTGTTAATTTTATTAGATAAATAGTTAGCTTTATTCACCATATAATGAGTTATAGCCTCTTTTGTTTGTAATGAATGAGCATTTAAACCTAAATTTGATGGTAAAAGATAATATACTGGATAAAAATTAGCTTCCCAACTATTAGGGTCTTTTAATAAAATCTGATTGTAATATTCACACATTTCCCCATATTTGTTGTTATCTCTTGCTCTTCTAGCTAATGTGTATAAGTTGTTTAATTCGTCCGAATGATCTATTTTTACTGTTCCTTCAAACATTATCTTTTTTGCTTCTTCAACTGAGTATTTTGTGTTACATATTTGGCAAACAAATAGTCCCTCTTGTTTTATTACATTATTACTCCCACACATTTCGCATGTTAATTCTTTCATAATTATATTCCTTCTTTTATACTCTTTGTACTATGTTATATTTTTTCTTTAATTTATTATTTATGAAAAATGTTATACATTTATACACACGGTGTGCATGATTTTTGCAAAATCTCTTCCTGTATATTTTTTCTAAAAATTTTTATACATTTATACGTATTGTGTGTATAAAATTTTTCTGAATATGAAGATAGAGTCTTTCAGATTTTTTTATACACAATACGTATTTTATTGTAGGGAGGAGTGTTGAAGACAACATTGTGTTTTAAATTCTAATAAAAGGAGGACAAATTTTTAAAAGAAAAAAAACTATTACTTTTACTTGTAATTAAGACCTGTGGGAAGTTTTTTTTAGCTACATATTATCTCCTCCCATTGCCAGTTGTGTTCTATTAGTTCGTTTCTGGTTTTTATTGCATTATTTAATGTTGTGTATGTTCCGAAGTGTTTTAGTATTCCGTTTTGTTTTTTTCTTATGTCATATCTGTTTTCTCCATTTTTTATTTTTCGGATGTTTATGTTTTTTAGTTTGTTTTTTGGTTTTTGCCAGTTATTTTTTATTAGTTCGTCTCTTGTTTTTATTGCATCTTTTAGAGTGTTGTATGTTCCAAAGTAGAATAGTTTTGTTTTTATTCTTTTTGTTATGATGTATTTGTTTTTTTGTTTGTGGATGTGTTTCATTTTTTTTAGTCCTTGTGGTTGGGTATCCAGTTTATTGTGGTTTTTCCATGGTGTTTTTTATCCCAGATCATCCATGTGTAGCATACTGCTGATTGTTTTTTTGTTCTGTCGTCGTTTCTATAGCATGGGATTCTTTTTACGAAGATGTTTACTGTTTTTGGAGGGTATTTGCTGAAGATTTCTTCGTATCTTTGTATTGATTCTAAGAATTGTATTTTTAGAAACATTGCGACTTTTTCTTGTGTTAGTTTGTATGCTTGTTTTATGAATTCTGTTACATGGGTGTATGGTGGGTTTGTTATTATGTCTCCTTGGAATTTTTTTGTGGTTTTTAGGAAATCTTGTGTTGTGCTTTCTGGACATCCTCTGTTTGTGATGTCTGTTGCTTTTACGTTGTATCCTTTTTTTCTAAGTTCTGATACTATGTTTCCGTTTCCACATGCTGGTTCCCATATGTTTTTGTTGAATTTTTCTATTTTTAGTAGGTATTTTACTGCTTGTGGTTCTGTAGTGTAGAAGTCTTTTTCTACTCTTTGCTTGGGTTTGTTATGATTTACTCCAAGTGATGCGAATACATTTGAATTTTTTGTTTGAATTTTTTATGTTTCTTTTTTTGTTGCCTCCTGTGGAGTTTTTAGAAAAAATTTTTATTCATTTTTTTCTATGTTTCTTTTTTTGTTTTATGTGTTAGTAAAAGCGGCTTTTTTTAGGATTGGTATAGTGGGTGGTTTTCTATGGATTCTTCTATTTCAAATGGTAAGTATGGGTTTTCTGGGTTTAGTATTCTATAGAATCCTGAATCTATAAGGTAGTTTTTGCAGTAGTCATCTTTTGCTCTCATTGCTCTTCCTATTGTTTGTTGGAATTTTTGCATTGTTTTTATGCAGTACCAGTCTTGGTCATATTCTAGTCTTTTTAGTATTTGGTTGTCGTTTAGTGGTGGGAATGGTGCTTTGTATAGTATTTGGAATCTGCATTGGTCGTATTTGAAGTCTATTCCTTCTTGTATGTTGTGTGATATTAGTATTAGTGGTTGTGTTGATTTTTTGAATTCTTCTATGTTTTCTGTTATTCTGTTTTTGTATTTTGTGTTTTTGAAGTGTTTTATGATGTTTTTTGTGTATTCTTTTTTATGTGTGTGTATTATTCCTTTTTCTTTTGGGTGTTTGTTGAGTATTTCTTGTATTTTTGTGTATGTTTTTGGTATTGTTTCTTGTTTGGCATTCCAACTCATGTTTCCTGCTGTATCTATTATTATTGGGTTGTTTTTTGCTAGGTTGAAATTGTTTGTAGTTTTTTCTATGTAGACATCATCGTTTATTCCTAAGTCTTTTAGGAATTGGTTGGTTTCTATAAAGCTTCCACTCATGAATATTGTTATTTGTGCTGTTGGTTTGAGTAGTAGGTCTTTGGTGTATTCTTGTATGTATGTTGGTTTGATTGTTGTGGTGTTTTCTGTTTGTGTTATTGTCCAATTATCTGGATTTTCTTCTATTAGTGGTAATGTGTTTTGTATTTGGTTTTTAAGTGTTGTGTTTTTTGTTTTTATGTTTTTTAGTTTTTCTTGGAGGTTTTCTTCTGTGTATGTGTTGTTTGGTATTTTTAGGGTTAGTGTGTTTGTTATTGCATTTTCTATGTTGTGTGCTTCATCTAGTATTGCTAGGTTTCGCATTTTGTAGTGGTTTATTTGGTAGTAGGTGTCTGCTATTTTTAGATTGTAGTTTAGTAGTGCTGTATCTGATTGTATTGCTTTTATTTTACTGTTCCAGTATTCACATCCATTATTATATTCTTGGTTTTTGGAGTTGTTTTTATATTGGCATTGTTTGTCTTTGCATTTGTCTGCTGTGGTGTTGTGTTTTTTGCAATGGTAGTTTGTTTTTCCTTTTGCTATTTTGTAGTTTATTTTGAATTTGTTATTTTCTGTTAATATTTTGTATTGATCTTGTAGGATTTTAGTGCTGGTTATGATGTATGTTTGGTATTCTTGTTCTTGCGTGTAGTAATTGTTTATTGTTTGTGCTATTGCTGTTTTTCCATATCCTGTTGGTGCATCTAGGCAAATGTATTTGTAGTTGTTTTCGTTTATGGCATTTATTATGTTTTTTATAGTTTGTATTTGTCCTTCTCGTGGTTTTTTGTAAGGGAAGTATTTTTGTATCATGTAAATCGTGCTAGGTTTTCTATGATGTCTTTGTTCCAGTTGTTATCTTCTAGTAGCATTCTTATATATGATGCTTCTTTTAGTGTGTTGTATGTTCCAAAATGTACTGTTTGTCCGTTTATTGATTTTTGTATTAGGTATCCTTTTCCTCTTTTTCTTATGTATTTTGGTAGTTTTTGTTGTGTTTGTTTTTTAAATGGTGGTAAGTCCATTTCTAGGTATCTGTTTTTTGTTATTGTTTCTATGTTTGTTAGGATGTTTTCATCCCAGTTGTAGTCTTCTAGTATGTCTCGCTCCAGTAGTGCGTTTTCTAGTTTAGTAAATGATCCATAGCTTTTGTTGTTTTTTACTATGCGATATCTTCCTTTTATTTTCCAAATATATCTGTAGATGTGTTTTGTGTTCATACTAGCACCCCTTCTTCTATTTCTTTTTTTATTCTTTTTCTAAGTATTTTGTCTCTTTTGAATTTTTTTATTTGGAAGTTTCTCAGTTGTGTATCATATTCTTCAATGTCTTTTTCTATTTCTTTTATTTGTTTTTTTAATCTTTGTTTGTATTCTTTTGGAGTTTCTGGTTTGTATTTCGCTAGTGACCAGTATACTAGTTTGTCTTTGATGTGTTTTGGATGGAATGTTATATTATTGTTTAAATTTTGTAAAAGTTTTTCTATGATTAAATCTATTTCTTTTATTTGGAAACTTTTTAGAATTCTGATAAAATCAGAATAAACACTCTTATCCTTTTTTAAATCCTTTAAATTTTGGTGTTGTTTTTTAGCTCTAATTACATCAGCTGTTCTGTATTTTACTGTTGCTCCTACCAAGACATATTTTATCCTTGGAACATAAATTAGGATATATTTTCCATCATTGTAGTATACTGGTTCTGTTGCTTTTATTTTATCATAGAATTCTTTTTTCTTAAGATATTTTTCTTGTTCTTTTTTCTCATCAAAACTGTATAAGAAATATTTCTCCACCCTTTTTGATTTTTGCATTTCTTTTCTTCTATCATAATAGTATTTCACCATTCCACTTAGATATTTGTATTCTTTATCTTTTGGAAGTACTAAAATACATTCATTAATGTGTTTACATATAGAACAAGTGTTTTTACCATATTTTGGATTGTATACACAGTCTGCCTCATAATAATTTATCATTGTATACTCTCCATTCTGGTTCTATGTATCTCCATTTTCCAACACAGGATATTGGACAGCTAAAGTTTTGATGATTATATTTTACAAAGTCATAAATTTCTATTAAAACATGCTTAGGATATTTTAATAAATCTTCTGCTTCCCTAACAACATCAGGATCCATATAATCATATTTTTTATCCCTTTTTCTTTTTTCCAATTCCATTTTAAAGTTTACCCATGCTTGATCCTTGTTTTTTATTAATTTATTATCCCTTTCTTTTATTTTTTGTAATTGTTTTTGTAAGATGTTAATTTTTGTTAAAGATTTGCTTATTTTATCTTCTTCAATATTGATTTTCAATTGTAAATTTTCAATTGTTTTATTTGATGAGTTGACATAAATTTCAAGGAAATCTTCAACAAAATTACTAACATTACTAATATTATTTTTTACAAGAGAATAGGTTTCTTCATTAACTGTAATATTAATTCTTTTTTTAGCCATAGAAGACACTTCCTTTAAGATTTTTATATGCTTTTATAAATGCTCTATTTGCTTCTTTTTTACTTGCTCCTTTTTTATCCATTAAATCCTTTTTCATCTCATTTATTAATTCATGATCTAGTGTGAAAATACCTGAATTTGAATATTCTCTTATTGAATGTTCAAGTGTGTTTATAAATTCTAGTTCCCTCTTACTCATATCTCCATTTTTAACTCCAATATTTGACAAGTCTAAACCTAAAGATTCTGCAGAATCACGATATATTCTAATAGCATCTTTAACATCATCTAATGTTACTTTTTCTCTTAGTTCACATTTTGCACGAGCAATGCTTAGTCTTGCAATTGCTCTACCATCACGCATTGTAATTGGTGTGTTTTCATCACTATTATAAGCTTCACTACGTGTTGCAGTGTAAAATTCTGCAATATATTCTATTGCATCAGGTGTTAGTTTAGGATTGATTTTCATTTTAGCATAAGCAATATATTTCATAAACAAATCAGAACTAATAATCCGATTATTCGAATTTGAAATATCATTAGATAAAACAGACTTCATAAGATTATAATCCCTTGTTTCATCATATTCATCCATCATAACATAAATCAAATCAAAACGTGTAATAGTACTATCAGGAATATTAATTTGAGAATAAATATCATTATAAATATCAAAACGACCATTTTTAGGATTAGCAGCACAAAGAAAACTTGTACGTGCAGAGAGAGTTTGAGTAATATTAGCTTTAGATATAGAAACCGTCATAGATTCCATAGGTTCATTTAAAGATAATTGAACTTCAGGTTTTAATTTATCAAACTCATCCATACAAATAATACCAGAATCTGCTAAAACCACCGCACCAGCATTAGCAATAAAACGACCTGTAGACTCCTCATGAGTAAGAGAAGCAGTTAAACCAGCTTCAGTACTACCAGTACCAGTTCTAATATATTTCGGAGTAACCTCACACACACTATTTAAAAATTTAGTCTTACCCAGAGAAGGATCACCAATAAGTAAAATATGAATAGTACCCCGTTCACCATCCCAAGCACCATTAACTAAAGATTCAGCACCAAACTGCTGTAAAACTAAACCTTCCTTAATATGACGATTACCAGAAACATTAGGTGCAATATTATCAACAAGAATATTAAAAACATCTTTTTCTTGACTTAATTTTCTAATATCCACCTCATCCTTAAGACTAAGATTATCCATATTAAACAAACTCTTTTCAGGCTTAATACTTCTTAAATTAATGAAAAAATTAGGATTATCTGAATTTTTAGGATTTTCAATACCAAAATAACCAGTAATATTCACCAAATCCCCAACACGAATAATATAAGAAGCACTAGCAAGAAAACCTAAAAGATAAGCATTAAAAGAAACATCAACACCTGATCTTCTAAACTCCAAAGGCTCTTCAAGTTGCAAAATCTTATAAGCTTCAAAACGACTATGCTCAAAATCCAATTTAAGAGACTTATTACCACAACTAGGACAAGCACTAGGAGAGACAATATTATGATTCTCACCAGTTTCAATTTCAACAAACTCATGACACCTACTACATTCAAAAACACCAGTAATCATAACAGGAATAGTGGCAGTAATACTTTTAACCATAGCAGTTGTACTGATAAAACTACCAACATCATCAATATCCAATTTACTTAAACGAACATTACTTGGAATATCAAGAACCTGAATGTAAATATGATTATTCTCATCACCATTCTCATTAACCAAATCTTCAAAAAGTTTTAAAAAAACATTAAACTCACTATCATCAAAACCCAAATCCTTAATATCCCCATATTTAATTTCAAGAAGAGAACGTCTACCAGAATCCAATTTAGATTTAATAATTTCACTTAAATTCTCATTAATATACTCTTTTATTGCACCAGAATTAATCATTTTCCCCCAACCTTTGTTTAACCATCTCATCAACAATAAAAGAAATTTCAGCTTTAAAATTTTCTTTAAAGTGTTGTCTATAATCAAAAACAGCCTTATTATAATAATCATAAGCAACAACTGCTTTAGATAAACTATCAAATCTTCCAATCTCATACTCCCAACTAGAAACAGGAGAAAAATATGAGGCTACATAAGTACCAGTTTTACTATCATAATACACTCCCTCAAAATCAATTTCTTTAGGGAAATATTTCCTATATACCTTTTTTAACTTCTCAATCATTAGTTTATCACCTGTAAAAGTTAATAACAAAAGTATAATTTAAAAAAAGTAAAAAGAGAGAAGTTTGAAAAAATTAAGATAAAATTTAAATATATAACATGATAAAAAATAGTATCATAGTTATATGAAATAAAATTTTAATCACTAAGTGCTGCTTTCTGATTTTAATTTTTTTCTATAACTTACATATTAGTCTTTATTAATCTTGTTAAGAAGTAATTTTAATATTTGGTCGTATTGAAAAACACTTAACAATTTAATAAAACTAATAACTCTTTTTTTTAAATAATAATTTTTCTAAATTATATTTTGTTAAAAATAGTATATTTTTTCTTATATATAAATGTTAAAATAGGTAAAAAAACTGAACAAAAAACAGAAAATAAAGAAAAAATTAAACAAAAATTTTAAAAACCCCTAAAAAACACATGGGTAAAGAATAAAATTGTACAAAAAATAATCAAAAAATACAAACAAAAAAACAAAAACAAGCCTAAAAAATAAAAAATTCAAAAAACACACAAAAAAATTGAACAAAAAAGTATACAAAACTAAAAAACACATAGTAAAAAAATTGGAATGTTTAAAAAAATAAAAAAAAGATAAACAAAATTCACACCAAAAAAATTAAAATAAAATAATAATACACAAAAAATAGGTAGCACTAATTACACAATTCTTAATTTAAAATTATAACTTCTTACCACACTGCGAACAAAACTTAGAATTCTTTTTTAATTTAGCCCCACATTCCCCACAAAATAATATATTACCTTCATCGTCCAAACTATCAAAACCAAGCAATTCTTTTTTTTTTAAGTTCAAATTCCTCTTCAGAAATAATACCTTCAGAATATAATTTATAATAATCCTGTATATCATCAGTATTGTTTCTAAATTCAGTGATTGTTTTTTTATTTTTTTCTATTTTAACTATAAAAATATTATATTTAACGATAGTTACATATTTTTCTCCAAAATACTAATTCAAAAAGTTAAGATAAAAATTGTCTACATTTAATTGTTAATTTTTTAAAAAATAATAACTCTCAGCAAAATAAATAAAAATACGATTGATAAAAACAATAGTTTTAAATTCAAGTATTAAAATGAAAATAGTGAAAATCCATAATTCTGCATTGGAAATAAAACTAGAATATCTCCAAATTATCCCACCTAAAAATAAAAAATAGAATTAATAGTTAAAAATTAAATCTTAAACTATTAATCCAATTTCCAGCAAAATCACTACCCCAATTAACAACAATATTTACTGTTCTATCACCTTTATCAAAAGTATAAAAAGTATAATTACTGTAAAAATCAGTGTAGTTTATCTCTAAAACATTTTGCCCTGCAAGTGTGGTGCGTGAAAAACCAGTAACTTCGCCACTCTCATTAACCATTTCTACCCATTCAGTATCAGATGCTAATTCATACTCACTATTATTTAATACTAAAATATTTCCAATATACATATTATATGGATCATAGAAAGCAGTTGAATTATCCGCATATACTGTTTCATAAGAACCATATTCTGGATAAACTACAGAATAATCAGGATTTTCATAAACTGTAGTTGCAATATCCTGATAATATGAAAAAGCCGTTGAACCCCCAATAATTACAACTGCAGTTATTATTACAGCTGCAAGAATTTTAGGCCATACTCTTGGACATTTAATAGACGAGCCAGTAACTACTTTTTTAGAGTTTGCAGTTATTTTAGAGCCACAATCTCTGCAAAATTCTGCATCATCTGTTATTTCACTTCCACAATTTTCACACTTCATTAATTTTACCCCCATAATATAATTTTATTTTCTTACAAGTGCAAGTATTCCAGATACACCCACTAATACTCCACAACCAATACCATACCATGAAAATCCAATTAAAAATGCAAATGCAAGTACAATAAGTATTATACCATACAATGTTGGATTTTTACTAATCCGTGTACCTATAAATATAGCAATAATTCCAACAATAATTGTTATAATACCAATAATCATAAGTTCACTTCCACCAAGAGAAATAAAAGATCCAACACTAGAACCAATATCAGCTACTTGTTGTGAACCTACCTGAGATGCTGCAGAACTTACAAGATTATTATAAGTTGATGCTATAGAATTTAGATAAGATGCAACATAAATACTGTAAGCTCCATCAATAATTCCAAAAACACCACCTAAAATTGCAAGAATCTTTTCAGGTGTTCTATCAATATCTCTTCCAGCATATGTGAAAACTCCAGCATTAGTTTGACTGTTATTCTGAGTATTACTAAAAATTGGTGAATCTACTTCACAACCACAGTCACCGCAGAACTTTTTACCTTCAGAAACTTTAGCTCCACATTTTGGACAAAAATTAGCCATCAAATCTCACCCCCCGTAACAAATTAATTAAAAAAAAATATCGAACAAGAAATTTTACTTGAACAATATAAATATTTTAGACATTAAAATATATAAAATTTATTAAAAATAATTAAAATTTCTCCCTATTTTTCACAATAGTACTATAGAAAAATATCAATTCACTAACTGGCAAATCATATTTTTCTAATAAATCCCACTTCTCAGCAATATTACAAAAATCCTTTTTAGTACTTAAATAATAAACTGAAGAAACTATTAAATATTTAGGATTCCAATCTGGAAACAAATGAATAATAGATTTTAAAAAAATAACTATCTTAACAAAACTAACATCAAAAGAATTAGACAAAGAAATAATAAAATCTTTATACTCATCTTCCAATTTATGAACTCGTTTCCGATTTTGTGCACCTTGCTTCCATTCCTTACTTCTATTTTCCTTATATTCTAACCATGTTTTTTCTAAGGTTTCTACTAAATCAACACGGTTTATAATATCATTAAAATTACTCATATCTACAACAGTACCTTTCACTATATCTATAATTTCATAAAAAGTGCTGCTATTAATGTTTATATCGCTTGAACTACTCATATTATCGAATTCTCCATATTTATTTTAAAAAAAACTTTTTCTATATTTTTTATTTTCTCATATGTAATAGTAAAAGCAACTTTTTTACAGCATATAAATGGTTTACCGATTATTTAATTTCAAATAATAAAAAAGTTAAAAAATAACATATCTAAATAAAACCATTACAAAAATGTAAAATAAAGATAAATCAACAATCCAAATATCTTCAAAATAAATATAAACATTTATACATAAAGTTTAAAACTCAATATCATCTACCTTATTTTTTATAATAGTACTATAAAAAAACATCAAATCTTTAACAGGCAAATCATACTTTTCTAATAAATCCCAATTCTCATTAATCATAAGAAAATCATCTTTAGTACTTAAATAATAAGAAGCAGAAACTAACAAGTATTTAGAATTCCAACTAGGAAACAAATGAATAACAGATTCTAAAAAATAATTTAAATGATGATCTTCAATGCCAAAAGACCCATACAAATTATCAAATAAATCTTTATACTCTTCTTTTAATGCAGATACTTCCTTTCGATTTTTATTCCATTGAAGATATTCTTCATTTTTCTTTGCATTATCTTCTTCTTCCAATTCTTCCATTAATTGTACTAAGTTAACACGGTCTTCAATCTCATAATAATCATCAATACCTTTAACACTTTCTTGCAATATTTCAATAATCTTATGATAACTGATTAAACTAAAATTCACATCAATAAACTCAGCCATATTAATCAACTCCCCCGTTTAAAATATTTTTTTAAAATTATTTATTAGACATATTAAATTGTAACATTAACATTTTATTATATTTATCTGTATCTGAATAAACTAAAACAAGTTGTGTAACCCCAAAGAGAAAATAAATTATAATAGATGCTAAAAAAATAGAAACTGCACTATTTAAATCAGACTCTGAGTAATTATGAGAATAAATATAATATAAATACATATTATCTTGTATATAATACCAGTGATTTAATGAAATAAAAATAAAGAAACCTAATAATAATGCAATTACAAATATTGAAATAGCTTTTCCATATTTTTTTATATATGCATGCCCTAAACCCGGAATAAAAAAAATGCTAAAACTGCTAAAGCTTTAGATTTCTTATTAACAAATGCACATTCCATTGAAATATCATTGTTTAAATTATTATTTGCTTCATTAAGTCCATTTTCCATGTTTTTATCAGTTAATTTAATTGGAGATAATTTTAAATCTTCTCCACATTTAATGCAATATGAAGATTCTAATTTATTCTCACTACCACAATTTGAACATACGATAACAGATTTTGTAAATTTAAAACCACAGTTTGGACAATATTTTGTATCACTTAAAATATTTTCCCCACAATTTTTACATTTCTTCATTTTAATCCCCCCTCCCACAATTTATTCTTTTTCAAATATTTCTTCTAATTCTTCGCCTAAAACATTTACAATTCCAGTTACCAGTGCATTTCCCATCATAAAGTATCTTCTACGCTCTGTCATAGATTTACTTTTTATCTTTGTCCAGTTATCTGGAAACATTTGTATACGTTCACATTCTATTGGTGTGAGTG
>CAZJLS010000044.1:0-14831 GCA_964547125.1 uncultured Methanobacteriaceae archaeon
TAATTAATATCTTATTTTAAAGGGGAGCATCTTTTTTAGTGAAATAAATATATGATATAGCTACTCCAATTAAGAAAGTGAGTAAAATTACAGCATAAGATACTATAATGCTTGTACTATATTCTGCTATTTCACCTGATGCGATTAAATATGGACATACCCACGGTACAAATGGTGCCCAATTTTGTCCATAAATTAACATATTAATTAATGTTAAGCTTGCACCTCCAACCATTGCAGGAACCATATTTGTAATAAATAATGAAATGAACACAAATGGGGAGAATGTTAAAAATAAAAGAACATTTGAAAATAAAAGTTGAGCAATACTATCTATAAAAAGTTTTAATGTGAAACCTTCTAAACCTGCAATAAAACCAAAAATAACTGTTGATATACTTGTAACTATAGTTAAAATTATAATCCAAGCTAAAAACATTAAATATTTGGATGTTAAAAATTTTCCTCTAGATATTGGAATAGTTAAGATAGTTTTTAATGTATGTTCATTATATTCTCTACCGAAAAGGTAAGATATTATTATTGCAAAAAGGAGAACTGCGAATAACATGGACATATACAAGTTTACATTTGTAAATAGTGCATTGAATGTTTTTCCTTCGCCAAATGCAAAAGTTGCAATAAACATTAGAAGTGGAGGTAAAATTGCTCCTAATAAGCTTAATAAAAATATATTTGATCTTTTAAGTTTTAAAAATTCCATTTGAATAAAAGTTAACATTATTTAATCACCATTATTTTATTTTTTAAATTAGTTGTTGGAGACCATTTTTGTAAAAAAGTCTTCTAGATTTTCCTCACATAGATTTACTTTTTTCACATTTATTCCCGAATTAACAAATAGTTTATTAAATTTATCTCTTAATTCTATATTGGAGTGTAAGTAGATTGTTCCTTTAGTTGAATTATTATTGGTATTTGACTTATTTGAATATGTGAAGTCTTTATTTTCTTTGAGTTTTATATTTTTTAGGATTTTAATTGCTAAATCTATGTTAGATACTTCAAATTCCACATATTTGTTTAATTTTTTATTTAATTCTTCTTTTGTGAATTCTTCAATGAGTGTGCCTTCGTCCATTACTCCTATTATATCTGCGATATTTTCTATTTCGCTTAATATGTGGCTTGATATTAATATTGTTATTCCATATTCCTGTGATAATTTTTGGAGTAATGTTCTTATTTCTTTAATTCCAAAGGGGTCTAAACCGTTTATTGGTTCATCCAAGATTAATAATTCTGGGTTATGCATTATTGCTGCAGCTATTCCTAATCTTTGTTTCATTCCTAATGAGAAGTCTTTGAATTTTTTTGATTTTTCGTTTTCTAGGTTAACCATTTTAAGGACTAGTTGGATGTTGTTTGGGTTGTAATGTCCTCTTAGTTTGGATATTATTTTTAAGTTTTCATATGCTGTTAGGTTTTCGTAGAATCCTGGAGTTTCAATTATTGATCCTATTTTTGAATATATTTCTTTTGGGTGTTTTTTTGGATTTTTTCCAAAGAGTAGTATTTCTCCGTTAGTTGGATATGTTAGATTTAGGAGCATGCACATGGTTGTGGTTTTTCCTGCTCCGTTTTTTCCGAGTAATCCGTATATTTTTCCTTGTTCTACGTGCATATTTATTGAGTTTACTGCTATGTCTTTTGAATATTTTTTTGATAGATTTTTTGTTTCTATTATGTATTGTGTCAATTTTTCACCTTTTTATTTTTTTTTGAGAATTTTTTGTGCACGAAATTATCAAGTTAGAAAATAAATTATGTAATTAAATTTTTACTTTTGTAATAAATATATTACATATGTAATAATTATATTACATTATATATAAAAGTTTTGACAAAAAATAAAAAAATAAAAAAAATGTATTAAAAAAAATCAATCTTTAATTAAATGTTTAAGAACAATAAACAAACCCAAAATAACACAAACAATAAACGTAACCAAACCAATCAAAGAAATATCAAAAATCTTAGGACCCTTATCTGCCAAAATAATCAAACAAGACCCAATAAGCCCTGCAGAAATTATTAAAGAAGAAGAAATCTGATTTTTCAAATCATTCAAACCCTGATGATTCAAAGTAACCTCAATATTCCCCTCTTCAATTTTAGTAAAAGTACTGTTAACCCTATCAGGCAAATCTTTCAATAGATGCTCAATTTCTATAAGATAATTAAAACCACCATTAATAACATGCTTTGGTTTAAACCTTTGAACTGCAATCTTTTTAGCGAATTTTTTAAGACCACGAGTAAGATTAAATTCAGGATCCAATTTATTTCCAGTATCTTCAATAAGTAAAACACCTCTACCAATCATGACAAACTCTCTTGGAAGTGTAACATTATGTTTAATCATAACATTAATCAAATTATCAAAAATACCATGCATCTCATTTAACTCAAGACCCATATAACTATTTAATAAATCATCAACATCTAATCTTAATTCTTCAGTATCCTGTTCTGGACTGAGAATACCCATATAAATCATCTGTTTAATAAGGTTATTTGAATTACCATCTAATAAAAGTAAAATTAGTTGAGAAAAGTTTGTTCTGAAATCTTCATTTAACACACCCATCATACCAAAATCAATATAACAAAGTTTCATCTCCCCAGTTACAAACATATTACCTGGATGAGGGTCAGCATGGAAAAAACCATCAATAAGAATTTGTTTTAAATAAGAATCAAGACCATAATTAGCAAGTTTCTTATTATCAATACCTTCAATAGATTTATCAAGCAATTCTGTAATCTCAAAACCTTTAATAAGTTCCATAGTTATAATTTTACTAGAAGATAATTCTGTAAAGGTTTTAGGAACTTTAATATAATCAACATTTCTAAAGTTACTTCTAAATTTAGTCATATTCCTAAGCTCTTCTGTATAATCAAGTTCTTTAAATATTGATCTTTCAAATTCCCTAGCCATTGCAGGTAAATTATAAGTTCTAGATTTTGTAATATATTTATCTGCAGTTTTACATATTACATTTAAAATCTTCACATCAGATGCTATAAAATCATAAATATTAGGTTTTTGAACTTTAACAGCAACTTCTTCACCAGTATCTTTTAATTTAGCCCTATAAACTTGACCAATAGAAGCAGAACCTAATGGTGTTTCATCAAATTCTGAATAAGCCTCTTCTAATGGCACCCCAATTTCAGATTCAATAACTTCCTTAATTTCACTAAAAGGTGTAACAGGTGTATCATCTCTAAGTTTTTTAAGATTTTCTGCAATTTCAATACCAACAAAATCTGGACGTGTAGATAATAATTGACCTAATTTAATAAATGCTGGACCTAATTCTTCCATTGCAAGTCTAAGATTAGAAATATCCAAAGATTCATCAAATTCGTCTGGAGATTTACGTTTAGATGAAGAAATTAATAATTTTCCTAATTTATATTTCCTTGCAACTTTAACTATTTCATTTAGTCTTTTTTCATTATTAAATTCTATTTTTTTATTAAATGTCATAATTATTACCTATTTTTTGAATCGAATTTTATTTATTTTCATATTTTGCATTTTGTTTAATAAAATCTCCAGTACTAAGTTCATTGAATGCTTGTCTAATTTCTTCTTGAGAATTCATAACTATAGGACCTTGCCAAGCAACTGGCTCTCCTAATTTATTTGAACACATGAAAAGAATTTCAATAGGATTTTCACCTGCTTCTATTGTAACTGTATCCCCATCACCAAGTTTTGCAGCTGTCTTTGGGGGAACAATTGTACCACTAACAATTGCTTCACCATCTAATGTGAATACCATTGCAGATTTATTCTCACCCGGCACATTTAATGTTAAAGAGCCATGTGCATCAAGATGAATATCATAATAATCTAAAGGAAGATATTTTCCTTGAATTCCAGAATATTCTTCATAATTTCCAGCAATTAAACGAAGTTTACCATATTCCAGTGGAATTTCTTCAATCTCTTCATTAATAACCCCATGATAGAAAGGTTCTGCAGTCATTTTGTATTCTTTAGGAATATTTATCCACAATTGAACTCCAAGCATTCTCTCTGCAGGTTGTGGCATTTCTGAATGGAATGCTCCTGAACCTGCAGTAAGCCATTGTGCCTCCCCATCTGTTATTGTAGCTTTTGTTCCAATATGATCTTCATGAACAATAGCTCCTTTAGAAAGGAAAGTGACAGTTTCAATTCCCCTATGAGGATGCATTGGAAAACCAGCAGTATAATCATTAGGATTTGTAGAATCAAAAGCATCCAACATCAAAAAAGGATCAAAAACATCCACAGTAGTGTTTCCTAATACTCTAACAAGGTTTACTCCAGCCCCATCCATTGTTCTGAAACCCTGTACCATATCTTCTACATTTCGTAACATTATTTTTCCCACCAAATTAATTTTAATATCTATGTGAAGAGAAAATAAATCTTAAAAAAAAACCTATTTATGCTTAATTAATTGAATTAAAATTAAATAATCATATTTTTATCCAATTAAGATTTATCCATATTAAATGCCTTAAATTAGGCAAATAATTAGATTTAATAAAATATCTCTTAGTATAATATAAATATTTTTGAATTTTTTCTATAATAAACTTTGATAAAATATAACATAAAACTAAATCGTGGAAATTTAACTAAAACATTGCAGAAATAATATTATTTTATTTTTGAGATAAGATTCAAAATTATATTAATTAAATTGTATATATTATATGTATGGATTAGATAGAAGTTTTTGTATATATATCAACTTTTTATTTACATATTTGAAACATTTTCTATCTAATTTTTATAAAATTAATTAAATACTCATTATAATTTAAAATAAAAAAAATAATGGAAAGAATAAATATGAAACAATTAGATGATATAATCGTGTCCAAAGCAATAATAGAAGAATACATGAATGATTTATTAGATTACACCGATATGGATGTAGCAATAGTTGGTGGAGGACCATCCGGTGTAACTGCAGGATACTATCTTGCAAAACAAGGTTATAAAGTAGCATTATTTGAAAGAAAACTCAGCATAGGCGGAGGAATGTGGGGTGGAGGGATGATGTTTAACAAAATCGTTGTCCAAGAAGAAGGAAAAAGAATATTAGATGAATTTGATATCACCTCAAAAAAATATGCAGATAACTATTACACAGTAGACTCAATAGAATGCACATCTACATTATGCTCAAAAGCAACAAAAGCAGGATTAAAAATATTCAACCTAATAAGTGTTGAAGATGTAATGATACGAGAAAATGGTGTAAACGGATTAGTACTAAACTGGAGCTCAGTTGAAATGTCCGGATTACACATAGACCCATTAACTGTAAGAAGCAAAGCAGTAATTGATGCAACAGGACACCCATGTGAAGTTACAAAAATCATCCAAAACAAATTAGAAGGAAAATTAAACACAAAAACAGGAAATATTATGGGTGAAAAATCCATGTGGGCAGATAGAGCTGAAGGAGAAATATTAAACAATGTAACTGAAGTTTATCCTGGATTATATGTAACTGGAATGGCTGCAAATGCAGTTCATGGATCAACAAGAATGGGTCCAATATTTGGAGGAATGTTACTTTCAGGAGAATATGTAGCTCAAAAAATCAGCCAAAAATTAGAAGAATAGAAAAATAGCATCAAGGTAATGGAAAACTCTTGTTTTTTCATTATTAATACTATTTTTAACAATATGAGAATTTACAATAAAAAAAAAGGAATAAAATATTCCAAAGATAACTTAAATAAAAATATTGGCTATATAGACACTTATAAAGTGTAATAACAATATAATTATAAATGCTAAAATTGGAGCATATTTAACTCTTGAAATTTTCTGTTTTTCACTTTCAGATTTTTTAGAAGAAACCATAAACTTCTTAGAATCATGTTGAGACCCAAAAACAAATGCAATAGTATTAATTATAATACCAATCCAAGCCACATAACCTAAAATCCACCATAAAATTACTGCTCCAAAATTTAAAAGCAAGTATATTGCAAGATCAATTAGAAATGATTTAATAAATACGCTACCGAAACTTTCTGGAAAATTTAAATCTATAATATTTGCATAATAAGAATCAACTGAAACTAAATTAGTATCATAATCTGGAGAATTTTTTATTTTATCCTCACCAATTTTATTTAAATAAAATTCTCTAAGATTAGTTTTCATTTCTTCAGTGATAATTTTTTTATCATCACTATCTGCAGTCTCATTCCAGTTTAAAATATATTCTAACTCAGAATCTTGATTTATATATTCCTTTCGTATATTTTTAGCATCTTTATAAATAGCTTTTATCTCATTTGAAACCATAATTCTTTGCCTCCAATAAAAAAAACATACTATTATTTTTATTACTTCCTAAAAGATTGAATAAAGAAAGCAACACTAAATATTAAAAACCAAATCCCAATTAAAAAAGCCCATGAATTTTTTGAACTAAGAAATGCGAATATGAATGCTACACATATAACTAAACATAAAATTCCTTTTGCAATATCAATTAAATCCAAAACCCACACCTCCTATTTTTTACTAAAAATAAAACCAATGCATCGAGATAGGATTAAAATATCAAAGATATATATAGCTATTTAAAACTTTCGAAAAAAAAAATTTAGAAAAAAATAGAAGGTATTTAGATTATTTGGACTATTTTAAGTTGAAAATATGAGTATTTTAAAATTTTATATGGGTATTTATTTTTATTATTTGCAATTTAATAAAATTAAATAAATAATTTAAGGATTTAAAAAGCTAAAAAAAGAAAAAGGAGAAATATTAACATTATTTACCAAATATGTAAAATATTTTGAAGTAAAATACTTGTAATGATAATTGCAATCCAACAAGTCATACCTAACAATATAGGTTTTCCACCAGATTTAACTAATTTTATAAGATTAGTATTCAAACCAATAGCACCCATAGCCATAATAATGAAAAATTTACTTAACTCTTTAATTGGTAAAAATAAACTATAATCCACACCAAAACCTACTAAAACTGTTGTTATGATTGCTGCAATAATAAAGTATAAAATAAATATTGGGAAAGAATTTCTTAAACTAAATTTTTCACCATTAAAATTAGATTCTCTAGATTTGAGAATAGATAAAGCTAATGTTATTGGAATAATTGCTAATGTTCTTGTTAATTTAACTGTAGTTGCCTTATCTAATGTTTGACTTCCAAGACCCCACATATTATCCCAAGTAGATGCTGCTGCAGTAACAGAAGAAGTATCATTAATAGCTGTTCCTGCAAAAATACCGAAAGCATCACCAGTAGTTGTTGAAAAACCCAACATTTTACCAAGTATTGGGAAAATAATAGCTGCAACAACATTAAAGAAAAATATAACGGAAATAGACTGTGCAACTTCTTCATCACTTGCACCAATAACTGGAGCAGTAGCTGCAATAGCTGAGCCACCACAAATTGAAGAACCTACACCAATAAGAATTGCCAAATTAGAATCCATATCTAAAAGTTTCTTCATTAAAAATGCAACAATTAAAGCTACAAGAATAGTTCCAATAATAATTGGTAAAGATTGCAAACCAGTAACTAAAATAACATTTAAATTTAAACCAAAACCTAAAAGAACAACAGCTGCTTGAAGAACATATTTAGATGTAAAACTAATACCTGTATTAAATTCTTTTTTATCTATCCATATTAAAGATATAATCATACCAATAATAATTGCAAATATAGGACCCCCAATAATTGGAATGAAATTTCCTAAAATCCATGAAGGTATTGCAATTAATAAAGAAATTATAATTCCATAAGCATACTTAAAAATTCTATTTCTCATTAAATAATATTATGAAGTTTTTATAATTTAAAATTTTTTAAAAAGGGAAAATTAAAATGAATTTAAAGTATTTTTAAGTCTAGTACTGGAGTGTTGTTTAACATGTCCACTCCATTAAATCTAATTATATTTTTATTAATTTCTTTTATTTTAATTGTTGATACTCCAATTGGATTTGGTCTGTTTGGTGCATGTGTTGAAAATAAACCTTTTATTGGACCATTTCCCCTTAATGGTACTTTTTGTTTGTAGTCTTTTGATTCATGAAAGTAGAATAAAACCATGTATTCCTCATCTACTTTCATACTAGACATACTTTCTAAATATTTTTCATCAATTATGAGTTCTGCTTCTTCATCCATTGATTCTTTACTTGATTTTGGCATATCTTCTACCGTTTCATATTTAGATTTGATATATCCAATTGGTTTAAATGTTATTTCATCCATCTTTTTCACCACCAAAAAAAAATAACTATTTATTTTATGTTTTTTATACCTATTATAAATAACAATTTAGGAGTATTCTTTTTATGGATTTAGATACTTTTTTAGATTATATGAATAGTGGCAAAAGAGTTGAAAATGGTAGTGAAATACAGGTTTATTGTGATTATTTGCTTCAACTTGCAGTTGAAATTACATCAAAGATTAATAATGAGTTTCATAGTCTTGAAGAGATACAGGATATTTTTGCCATATTAACTAATAGTGAGCCTAATAGAACTTTGCGGTTAATTCCTCCTTTTAATAGCGATTGTGGTAAGAATATTCATATTGGGGAAAATGTTTTTATTAATTCTGGTTGTAAAATGCAAGATCAAGGTGGGATTTTTATAGGAGATAATGTTTTGTTAGGTCATAATGCTACTTTGTTAACTCTTAATCATGATGAGAATCCTGAAAATCGTGGGGATTTGCTTCCTTCTCCCGTGTATATTGGTGATGGTGTTTGGTTGGGTTCTAATGTAACTGTTCTTCCAGGTGTTAGTATTGGTGATGGTGCTATTGTTGCTGCTGGTGCTGTTGTTACCAAAGATGTTCCGAAAGATACTATTGTTGCAGGTATTCCTGCAAAAGTTATGAGAAAAGTGAAAAAAGAATGAAAAAATATAAAATTTTATATTAAATTCTTTCAATATGCTTTATCTGAAGTTTCAGAATTTTTTTCTAATGTAATATAATTATCTAAATTGCCAACAATTAAGCTTTAATTTGTGTTTAAATCCTGTAACTTGCTTTGAGTGAAATTATACTGAACTTTAAGAATTTTTCCCCTTTGAATAATTAATATTAAATATTTTTTTTATTTTATTATTTGAAAGTATCTACTACTAGTTTACTATAAAAAAATAAATAAATGATATTATTTAGATTTAATTCTGCTGAAAATATATGCTAAAAGTGATCCTGCAAGATTTTGCCAAACCGAATATAAAGCTCCTGGAACTGTTGCTAAGGTTAAGTTTGGAAAATGAGTTTTAGCAAGACTTGTTGATAATCCTGAATTTTGGAAAGCAATTTCAATAGCAAGTGTAATCATTTGTTTCCATTTCATTCCAGTCAAGTAACCTGCAGCAAATCCTAATAAAATTCCAAGGAAAAATTGTAGAATAATTACTAAAATTATAATCCCTGAAGATGTTAAAATAGCTTGTTTATTAACTCCAAGTACTCCGGCAATGATTAAACATATTACAATAGAAGAAATTAATGGTAAATATGCTTTTAATTTATCAGAAAACATTGAGAATTTATAATTAATGATTAATCCTAAACTTATTGGAATAATAACAATTTGAACTATTGATAAAAACATGTCTGTTGGATTAAATACAATATTATTACCAATTAATAGTAAAGTTACTAAAGGAGTTAGTATAGGAGATAATAATGTTGAAACTGCAGTTAAAGATACTGATAATGCAACATCTCCTTTTGCAAGAAATGTTATAACATCTGATGCTGTTCCCCCTGGAACTGTTCCTACAAGAACAAGACCAACAGTTAAACCTAAATCTAATGAGAACAGTTTTGCAAGTGTAAGAGCTAAAAGAGGCATAATAATATACTGAGCTAAAATACCAACTAATACATCTTTAGGTCTTTTAAAAACAATGATAAAATCATTTAAATTTAATGTTGTACCCATACCAAAAATAATTATACCTAAAAGTATATTAATTACATTAACTCCATGAATATCGCTTAAAACCCATTTAAAAGAATTTGGATAAAATAAACCTCCAATAACTGCTAATAATACTAATATAAAAAAGTATTTTTCAAATAATCCTAAAAATTTTTTCATCATATGATATTTTATTTGTAATAAAGTTATAAAATATTTATTTAAATTTTTCAATCGTATTAAAAAAAATGGATGTTTGATAAAAATTGAATTATTAATTGTTTATAAAAATCTAATTATATAAATTTGCATTATCAATTATGAGATTATCTTCATTTATTTTTTTAAATTCGTTTATAATCTCATTTTTATAAGTAACATTAACTGCTATTATCTTATTTCTACTTAGTTTTGGAATAAAGCATATTGAATACTTATTTATAATAATATATAAAATATCGGATATATTTAATCTAGTTTTCACATCAGAAATAATAATTTCAACGTATTCTTTTTCAATGATTAATTTTTTACTATTTTCTTCATTTTTAAGTTTGGAAATATTATTTTTAATTAAAATGTAATAAAAGATACCTATTACTGTTATTATGGCAAAAAAGATATCTGCATATAAGTATAAAGTGAAATTTTTATCTAATAAAAATAATATTCCAAATATTATAAGTAAACATAATGGTATGGTAGTTAATAAAAGAGCATAATTACTTAAGCTTTTCGCTTTTATTTTTGGATTTTTAACTATTTTTTTATAATTAGATTGTATATATAGTACTTCATCATAATATTTTGAATTTTCATTATTATTAAGTAATAATTCCATTATTATCCGCCTACTCTTTTTTTAAAGAATTATATATATTTTTATATTATTTTTTTGTATTCAAATGATATGTTTTTTTCTACATATAATTTAAACTTTTAGTAAGCTATGATATTAATTTTTATTCATTAAATTATCTAAAAAAATTGTATTTAAATTTAGTTTAATAAATAAAATTAGAAATGTAAGTAGAGTTTTTTTTAGATAGTTAAATTAAATTTTAAGAAAAAAATGGGAGAAAATTCTCTAAATTGATAATATTATTTAAAATTATTTATTATATATAAAAAAATAGTAAAAAAAGATTGGAAAAAAAATTAGAACTCCAATCTATAAAAAATAATAAAAATTTTTATTTTCTTCTCTTAATACTTAAACCAAATAAGGTTAAAGCAACAAGTAATGCTATTAATGGATTACCAGTAACTTTATCATTAAGCATATTATTTGATAACTCTTGAGTAGGAGTTTTATTTGATGGTTTTGTATCATTAACAACAATAATATAAGCTGTAGTATTTGAAGCTATATAATAGTTGTTACCATCATAATATGCATATATTTCATAGATACCCTCATAATCTTGTGGAACATTCCACTCTATGTTACCTTTACCATTTATTATTTCAACTGTTTTAGTAGTACCATCAGGTAAAACAATAGTGATATTTCCATTAAATGGAGTAGTATCATCAGTCGTTACATTAATTGGTATTGTAATATTATCTCCAGGTTTACATGTAATATTACCAATAATAATTGTTGTTGGAACTTTAGAAACTTTAATAAAACTGGTAGTATTGGAGGCTGAATAATATTCATTACCTTCAAATGATGCATAAACTTCATATGTTCCATTATAATTGTTAGGAACATTCCATTTTACATTACCATTATTATTTATAATTTCAATAGTTTGATTGGTATTATCTGGTAATTGGACAGTAATGTTTCCGTTAAATGGAGTTTCATTATCTGTTGTTACATTAACTGGTATTGTAATATTATCTCCAGGTTTACATGTTATATTTTCTAGGGTTATTTTTGTTGAGATTTTAGGTATAACATTGATAACTACTGTGGCATTTGAAGGTTCGTAAATATCACTACCTCCATATTTAACTGTGATATTATATTTTTGAGCATTATTCTCTGGAACGGTAAAAGTAATATTACCTGTGCCATTTATAATTTCTACAGTTTGATTAGTGCCATCTGGTAAGTTAATTGTTATATTACCATTAATTGTAGTGTTGTCTGCAGATTTAAGAGTTATTGGTATTGTTATGGTTTTTCCAGGATTAGTTGTGATATTTTCAACTATAATGCTTGTAGGGATCTTTTCTATTGTAATATTGGTTGAAGTTTTTGCTTTGGTTGTTGTTTCAAAACCAACAGTTGCATTATTTATCATGTTTCCTGCTTTTGTTGTGTTAAAGTATACTTTAAAGCTTGCAGAACTACTAATTCCAAGTGATGGTAAACTAAATATGTATTCACCACTTACAATATTAAGATTCCAATCTCCAACAATACTTGTGAAATTATCAAAGATTAATTCATTATCAAAATCTTCTATTACAAAGACATTTGTTAATCTTTCATCTCCAGTATTAGTTACATTAATAATGAATACTGCTTTATCTCCAACAAGAATTGTATCATTTTCAGCTATTTTAGTAACTTTAATGTTTGGATGATGAACAGGTTCATCATGATTACTAACTGTAACAGTATTTGATGTTATTTCAGTACTATCTGTATTATTGGAACTGATATTTATTGTATTAGTAAAACTACCTGCTTTTGTTGCAGTAAATGTTAATGTAAGTGTAATTGTTTCATTTAAATCAAGACTATTATGATATTTGAAAGTAACATCACCTTCATTATCCCAAAGGTCACTAGAATAATCTTTTAAGATGAAACCATCTGGAGTATTTTCAATAACAGTAATATTACTTAATACTTCATCTCCTGTGTTTTTAATGGTAATTGTATAAGTTACATCATCATTAATCTCAACAGAAGTGTCAGTAGTGGATTTTTCAGTAGTTAAAAGTTCAATAACTTCAAATTCATCTGTTGCGCTAATATTTGTATAATATGCATCATTTAAATGATTAGCATAAACTGTATATTCCCCAACTTCAGGATCTACTAAAACTCTAGTAATATTTCCAGCAATATCAGTTAAAATTCCAGTTTCATCTAAAACTACATCACCCTCATCATCTACAACTTTAAGATTTATTAATTGTGAATCTGCAAGAGTATCTTGCCAAATATCTTCACCATTATTTGATTCCTCATAACCAGATACTGGATGTACATCTGTCGCATTAGTAGTTTTATTATAAAAAATACCATTTATAAATACTTCATAAGTAATATTATTTACAGTAACATAATCAGGATCCTCATTAGCATTCCATATTGCATTAGCAATATTATCATTTCCTTCAAAGTAAATAGCAATTATTACATCTTCTGAATGAACATATAAATCATTAACATCAATAGTTAAATCAGTACTATTTGCCCGATTTTTACCAAATATAGTATTTGCAATATACAATTCATAATTCTTCAAAATGTAAATAGCTGAACCTTTATTAGCCTTATTACCATCAAATTTACTATTATTTATTATTGAATTATCCAGGATACCAATAGCACCAGCACAATCTTGTGCAGTATTATTGAAAAAATTTGAGTTATCCACTAAACAACCATACTCTGCATAAAATGCACCACAATCATCAAGTGCTTTATTTGAAATAAAAGTAGAATTATAAACATTTACCATTTCAGATCCCGTATAACCTATAGCACCACCTGAATTAGCACTATTTTCAATAAAAGTTGAATTAAATATAGATAAAAATTCACCCTCTGCACTAATAGCACCACCCCCCACATCAACACCTACAGCCCTATTTGAAATAAAAGTGGAATTATAAACATCTAAACTAACTCCATCAAAATTTATAGCACCACCATACCTAGCAACATTACCATTAAAAGTAGAATTAGCTACTAAAACTTCAGGATCTCCAAAATATTCTATATAAATTCCACCTCCTGCACCAGCAATAACAGTATTATTATTAAAAACACAATTAACTACTGAACTACTAGCATCAAAATAAACTGCACCACCTTGAGTTTCTGCAGAATTATCTTCAAAACTGGAATTCATAAGTAACATACTTAACATATCCTCATCGATATAAACCGCACCACCAGCAGAAGCATTATTACTATTAAAAGTAGAATTATATATCTCTAAACTACCATAATCTGCATATATAGCTCCTCCGTTATCCTCTACAAAATTAGTATTAAAAGTGGAATTAATTATTAAAGTATCGCTACCATAAGAACAAATTGCACCAGCATTTGCAGAGTTGTTTTCAAATAAAGAATCATTAATTAATGTAGTAGATGCATCTTTACTGATAAAAATTGCACTACCATATCCTTTATAAGTGGAAATTTCATCCATATGATTATTAGTGAAATTACTTTTAATAATATTTACATTGCTTGCATTAGAAGCGATTGCTCCACCACTTTTACTGGAACGACCTGTATATGGACCATTATAATTTCCATCAAATAAACAATTGATTACATAGAAATTTTCATTACCTTTGAAATAAATTGCACCACCAAACTCTCTATGAACACTATTATTAATAAATTTACAATCTATAATATTTGAATCGGATCCATTAAATAATATTGCACCTCCAGAGTAATTAGCAAAATTATTTTCAAAAGTAGAGTTTGTTATGTTAGAACTGTTTCCTAACCAAAGTGCTCCACCTTCACCACTATTAGGAGTATAATATGTTGAATTCATAATTACCCCGTTATTGATGAATTTAGAGTTTTCAATATTTGCTTTACCTTTTGAATAAACTGCTCCTCCTCTTTTGTTTGCAGTATTATTTTCAAATGTACAATTTATAATATTAAGTGTTAAA
>CAZJLS010000045.1:0-13786 GCA_964547125.1 uncultured Methanobacteriaceae archaeon
TTAAAAAAGAAATAATCACAACACTCGAATATTTTTCATAAATCTAGAACCCTATTTCAATCAATTAGATGAGGAATTTCTAAAAACATTACAAAAACTAGCCTACAAATCAATTGAATTAAATTCAGAAAATGAATAAAAACATAATAATCATTAAAAATATATTTTAAAGGTTATTGAGACATAAAATATTAAAATTAAATGAAATCATAAGATTTTATTTTAAAATAAGCAGGGTAAAGACCATTTGAAAATTCATAAATTTCATCATTTAAGCCTTTAGTATTAAAAATACCACTATTAACCATAGTATATAAAAAATCATCCAATATTAGTATTTCATCATCATTTAATATATTCTCTAAATCTTCTCTTCTGAACTTCAATTTATCAAATTTACCTAATTTTAATAAAATTGATTCAAAATTACTATTTGAAATTAAATCTAATGCTGGTCTAATTTGTTTATTACCAATTTCATCTGCAGCATTAATGACAATATCTCTTATTTGATTTTCTTTTATTTCATTATCATTTTCCAACCAAAATGCAGAGTCTCCAATTTGTTGCATCAATAATGGAAGACCAGATGCAAAATATGTAAACTTATCAATTATATTATCTCCACATTTTATATTAACACTATCCAATGTATCTTTGAAAAATTCTTTAACCTCATTATCATTTAGTAAACCAATTTCTTCATAGTGGAATATCCTTCCAAAACTTTGTTCTTTAAGAACTAAATTATTAAATTTTTCAGGATATCCAATAATAAGAACATATAATTTTAAATTTATATTTGTATCCATTTCAATAGTATCTGCAAAACGTTTATACCAATTAACAAAGTCTAATGACTCTGATAAACCATTAATATCATCTATTACAAGAAAAACTCCATTATCCTCATTAATGTTCTTAAGTATTTTATTTAAATAAAAATGAAAATTATCTTTTAAATCGTGACTTTCATCACCCGTTGGTTTGAAATTTATTTTAGCACCCTTAAATTCTAAACTATCAATGTGACCAAATATTGATTTTACTTTATCTGTTAGAATGTTTTTTGGAATTTTATATAATAAAGCTTCAAATATTAAATTAATTAAACCTTCAACAGTTGAATTATCCTTATTTGATACGTAAACTCCAGTTAAACCAAGATTATCTTCAATATATTGTCTAACAAACTCTGCAAGTGATGTTTTGCCAATTCCTTTTTGACCGGTTAAAAAGAAGTGTTGAACTTGTGAATTTTTCACAGAATTTACATATCTAAGAATTTTAATAATACTTTCTTGTCTGCCCTTGAAATAATATGAATCTACTCTTTTACCTGGTTGAAATGGGCTTTCACGGTCAATATAACTATTAATTTCCATAAAAAAATTCCTTTTTAAAATTATATTAATATAAATAAAACTATATTTAATTAAATATTTAAAATATTTGTTAAAAAAAAAAATGATGAAAATTTAATGAGATAAAATGAAAAAAATTAATAAAACTTCGTATAACTTTGTGTTCTATTTTTAATATTTTCAAATTTATCTTCAATTAATAAGTCACCATTTTTAAAGACTAATTGTAAACAATCTTCACCAGGTGTGTTTATTGGTACTGTTTTATATGAATTTTCACCACATAATAGTTTAAATCTTCCTGATTTTGATTTTTTACTGCTGTCTAATGGTTTTTTATAAATATCATACCATTTGTTGTTTCTTAGTTGTGCTGAGCATTTAAATGCATTTCTTTGAGTATCACGATTTGTGCTAGTGTGTAAACCTCCACCCATACCAAAGATTATGTTTTCTGCTGCCCATCCATTTGTTTTCATACCAAATAGTATGTCTCTTATTTTGTGATAGTCTAGACCATCACCCCATAGTAAACCTACATTTGCATCAAAGATTTTGTAACCTTTTGAAGTTAAGTGTGTTCCAAATCCGTTACCTATTATTTCTAAACAGTCTAGTGTTGTTGAAACTGGTTCACCGCTATCTGGACGAAATACTATTTTGTTTCCTTCAGTTTTGTTTAAGAATTTATTTATGTATTCGTTTAGTTCGTAACCTTCTGTGGCTGCGTTTTCTAGGAAGTTTCTGTAGTTGTAACTATCTATTACTAATGATAGTATACCATCACGAGCGTTATTAATAACATTTATTACCTGTTCTATTTCGTTTTTTGGTCCTTGTGATGTCATTACGCTGTGTTCTGTTGCTTGTACACTGAAACCATAAATATTTGAATCATTGTAGTAATTTTCAGGTATTGTTAGTGCAGGTATGGTGTCTGTTCCACTGAAGTTTAATAGGTGTGCAGATCCAGATAGCATTGCTGATTCTGTTGAGCTTGCGCCTCTGTAACCGAAATCGTGTAGCATAAAGTCCAGATTGTCTTTTGATGATCCTGTGACTTCTAAGTAGAAATTACATAGTTTTCTTACTTCTGCAGATAATGTTGCAACTGTTGATGGGTACCATACTTGCAGGAGTAATGATTCTAAGTAATTTGGTAGCCAGTAACATCTTTTATCTGTATTTTCTACTGTCATTAATACATTTCCAACATCTACTGGTGTGCCTTCAGGTACTGCTTTGATTTCTATTGGAAGTTTACCTTCTAAATCTTGTGCTATGTATAACCAGTCATCTGTGTTGAAGATATTGTCTCCTATGTGTGTTTTTATTAGTTTTTCTGCTTCTAGGACTTTATCTTCTGTGACTATTTGACCTTTTAAATATTTTTTTATTATATATTGTAGGCCGTAAAATATTGTTTTGTTGAATTGTGCACCTGTTCTACTTTCAAGGTATGAGTAGATTTTTTCTGTTCCTTTTGGGTAGAAATAGTGGTGTGTTACTTTGTAACTGTCTGTTAAAAGACAAATATTATTTTCAATCATTTGTATATCCCTCCTTTTACGATTTTTAAATTAGAAAATAATATATTAAGTTTAAGTTTAGTTTTTTATCATATTAATAGTTAACTTTTAGAAAGGTTTTTAAAAAATAGTATTTTTCTGTCTAAATGGACGTAATACTTAATTTATAAAAATAGTTTGTATATTAAAGTTATTTGTATTAATAGTCCTATTAAGCATATTATTATTTGGATTATGCTGTGTTTTCTTATGTTTTTATCATCTGAGTTTAGTAGGTTTAGTGGTAGTAGGAATCCTATTGCTCCTATGAAGAATGTTGTTTGTGTTTTTGATATTAGTATTAATGGGATTCCTATCCATCCAAAGATTATTGAAAGTAGGTAGTTTATTTTTATTATTTTTTTAGTGTTTGTTATTGTGTTTTGTTTTTTTATTGGGTATCCGCAGTATTTGCAGTATATTGAGTCTTCATCATTGTTTTGGTTGCATTTTGGGCATTTCATTTAGTTTCCTATGTGTAATTGCTGGTTTAGGTTTTTTAGTTTTTCTATTGCAGATAGTGCTGCTAGTTCGCTTGTTTTTGGGTTTTCTTTGCTTGGTTTGTTTTGTGTTTTTAGGTGGAATTGTCCGAATGTTCCTTTTACTTCTAGTTCGTGTGTGTTTTGTGTTATTGCTGGGTCTACTATTACTTCCACATCTATGTCTTGTTTTGTAGCTAAGCTTATTGTTGCTGCTATGTTCATGTTTTTTGGGTAGTCTTGTACTGCTTTTGATGCTTTTCCTTTAAATAGTGTTTTTTTCTCTTTTGTTTCTATTCCTAGAGATTTTGGTGATTTTTTTGTTGTGAGTTTTATTGTTTGTATTTCTCCTATGCATGCGGATTTTAGTCCATCTATTCCTAGTATTGCTCCTGATGGTGCGTATATGTTAGTGTTATGTTTTTTTGCTGTGTTTATCATTTGTGTTAGTAGTTTTTTATCCATTAGTGCTCCTATGCTCATGTTTAGGAGGTTGGTGTGTTCTAGTATTTCTGGTGCTATTTGTTTGAGTAGTTGTTGTGATGCTGCTTCTAGAACAATGTCTACTTCATTTAGCATCTCTTTGTATGTTTGGCATGGTTTTCCACCTGTTTTTTGTGCTATTTTTTCTGCTTCTTTTATGTTTTTGTCGAAGAAGTGGGTGAATTTTATGTCTTTTTCTGTTTGGAGTTGGTTTACTATTAAGTTTGATATTGCTCCGCAGCCAATTATTCCTACTTTCATGTTTATCTTAATTTTATGTTATTTTTTTATTCTTTTTCTATTTTTGGTATTCCAGTTATTCTTATTCCGCCATAGTGAGATTTGTATTTTATGTTTAGTCCTATTAGTAGTGGTGTGATTGTTTCTATCATGTGTGCTTTTTCTAGTGGTCCTACATCTATTCCTCTTATTCCTGGGATTTTTTCTACTAGTTCTATGACTGTGTCTTTTGCTTCTTTGTCGTCTCCGGCTATTAGACAGTCACAGTCTATTGGTTCTGGTATGTTTAGTAGTAGACTGTTACTTATGTTGTGGAATGCTGCTACTACTTTTGCTCCTGTTCCTTTTAAGAGTGCGTCTGTTCTTTTTGCTGCTGATCCTTCTTTTACTTGTATTGGGTAGCTTGGTAGTCCTCCGACTGCTGCTTCTAGTGGTACTGTTGCGTCTATGAATATTTTGTTTTTGCAGTCTTCTTTTATTCCTTGTATTGTTGGTTTTTGTGCTGTTAGTGGTACTGTTAGTATGAGTATGTCTGATGCTTTTGCTGCATCTTCATTTGCCATTCCAGTTATTTCTGCAATGTCATAGTCTTTTAATTCTTCTTTTGTTTCTTCTACTATTTTTACTGCTTTTTCTTCTTTTCTTGATCCTACTATTACTGGTATTCCTGCTATTGCAAATCTTTTTGCTATTCCTAATCCTTGTGGTCCTGTTCCGCCAATTATTCCTATCATATTATTTTACAACCTTTTTTGTTAAATTTTATATTATTAATTTATATTTTTGGTAGTATGTGTTATATAAAATATACGGAAAGTATATTCCGACTGTTAAATATTAAATGAAAAATAAATAAAAAAAATAAAAAAATAAATTATCTGATAAAATTAGTTTTCTCTGGAGCTTCACTTTCAGGCAATGGAATTCCAGCATCCTCACCTGCTTTTTTAAGTTTTAAAAACCATGCCATATTTCTCCCAAGAGTTCTCATAACTTGCAAACCTTCTTTATCTTGTTTAACTTCATCAGGAGTGTTACCATGAACCATAGTCCAATATTTAGAAGAAATTATAGGCATCTCAGCAATAGAGAAAAATTTATTAATCTCATCAATTGAAGCAGTAGTTCCTGCACGTCTTGCACTAACAACTGTCGCACCCGGTTTTAATCTAAATGAATCATCCCCAGATTTACGTCCCGCATAAAAAGCACGTGTTAAAAGACTAATTAAAGTACTGTTAGCAGATGCAAAATATACTGGTGCACCAAAAATAAAACCATCAAATTCTTTACATAAATCTATGAATTCATTAACATAATCATCATAGACACATTTACCAATATCAACACATTTCATACATGCTGTACATCCCCTTATATCTTTTTGACCAACATGTACAATTTTAGTTTCTATGTTTTCTTCATTTAATGTTTTTTCTACTTCACTTAATGCAGTAAATGTGCAGCCCATTCTATTTGGGCTACCATTCACTAATAAAACTTTCATTTTAAACATCCTACATTTTAGAATTTTTTACCAATATCGTAAGCTTCTTCCATTTTATCTATTTGTTCTTTAACAATACCTGGTTCTCCAGCACCATTACCAACATCTAAAACTCCTATAACATCATATCCTACAAATTCAAATGGTGATGCTTTTGTTAATGCTATATAATCTTTGTATGTTCCTTCTGCTTGATTTTCAGTAAATACTAATGCAGCTTTTCCGCCTAAACTTTCATCATTGAATTTTCCCACTTTGAAAAATCTGTCAATTATTAGTTTTCCTTGCGCTGCCATTTGTCCGTAGTATATTGGTGATGAGAATATTACACCATCTGCTTCAATTAAATCTGCAATGATTTTGTTTCCATCATCCCCTCTTACACATTCTGGGTTGCTTGCACAGTGCATACATGCTTTACATGGTGCAATGTCACAGTCTTCGAGATAATATTTTTTTACTGTGTTACCGTTTTCTTCTGCTCCTTTAATGATTTCGTCAACAATAACGTCATCATTTCCACCTTTTCTAGGACTTGCTTGTAATGCTATTATATTCATAATTATCTTCCTCAAATAAAAATTGTATTATAAATTAAATTTTGTAATTATTTACTATATATTATTTTTTAAAAATTTCTTAAATTTTAATAATATGTGAAAAGGAACATGAAAATAAAACTTACTAATGCTAGAATAATTATAGTAATAGAGATGTTTTTAAGATTTATTTTATCTGAAAACTTATCTTTTGAAAAATTTAAATTGAAAATTAATGGTAAAAATAGTAATAAAGGAATATAATATCTTGATTGCATACCTTCAACATTAAATAAACCAACAGGAGTCCAACTTAAATACTGAACCATATTTAAACCTAAAAATATTAAAGAAACTATAATAAAAACTATTAAACGAGTTCTTTTATTTAGTTTAATATCAATTGGATAAATAAATGAAAAGAAAATGAAAAATATTGTATAGATAATACTTACTGGTAAAATACAATCTAACCATATCCCATGGTAAAATTTGAAAAATCCAATACAATCCTGAGGTATTGTTAAAATTATATTACTTAAAACTTTCAAAGCACCTATTGGGTTTGATATTAAGAAGTTTAGTTGAGCAGATGTGTTAATATTAGATGTTAAAAAGTAATCTCCCCTGTATGAGTAGAATAATTGTCCAGATGTGTAAAATATGCCCCATATACTGCAAATAATAAGAATTATGAATGGTAAGATTAAACTTAAACTATAAACTGTGTTATTTTTAAATTTATCTCTTGGAATAATTAAAATTAAGAAAACAAATAAAACATAAGGTACTTTAATTAATCCAACAAGTAAAATTAGAATAAAAAATAATGTTAATTCTTTAATATCAACTTTTGAATTATACATCCTCACAAGCGAAGATGATGCTAAAATCATCAAGGAGATTATAAGAAAGTCAATACTAAATGATGCGCCTTGAGATAAGGCAACTGGAAGTGCAGATATAACAAATAAACCCATTTTATATTTAGGACTTCTATAAATACTGTAAACACAAATTATAAGATAAAATAAGAAATTAAATAATCTTCCTAACCATAATGACCAGATAACACTTAAATCTAAAATTTTTGTTAAAAGAATACCTAAACCTGAGAGCAAATAACCATAAAAAGGATTTTGACTAAAACATGAATGATAATCAGTTAAATTGTGAGAAATAGAATCAAAAGCTGGTGTATCATCTAAAAATGTTAAATTACGACTAAAAGATAATTGGAAGATATTCTCACCAATTTTGTAACCATGACCTTCAACATAATTTGGGATTAAAACACCTGTTGATGTTAAATCTGCTCTTGCATAATGTTCTGCTTCATCAGGAACTAGCATAATTGGGTTGAAAATAACTGTTATTAAACCAAAAATTAATAAAATAATAAAAGCTATTTTATATAAATCTTTTGAAGTGTTATTCATTATATAAATGCCAGTTATAAACATTATTCCTGTTAATGCTATTCTTAATATTAAATGTGGGTGAATGCTACTTGATGAAATGAAAAAGTAGCCCAATAAAATTAAAAATAAAACTGTAAAAATTGATAAAGATTTATAATCCTTTATATTTAAATCCAAAAACCTAACACTCCTCTTATTTTAACCTTCTCATAACTCTAATGTGGCGTTCCAAATTATCTTTATCTTGTTTTCTTAAAACATGTAAAATTACACCAGTTAAAAATAAAAATACTGAGATAATTACAACCATTACTACCATAATGAGTGTTGGTATTTTATCTACATATCCAGTTATTAGGTAATTGTATAATACTGGTATAAAATACAAGCTTGCAATAATTAAGAGGATGATTGTTGATAAGGAAAAAAATAGTAATGGTTTATGATCACGTACTAATGCAAATATAGTTCTTATAACTTTATATCCGTCAGAGTATGTGTTAAGTTTGGATTGGCTTCCTTCAATTCTGTCTTTATATATTATTGGTATTTCACATACTTTGAAGTTGTTTATTAGTGCGAATATTGTCATTTCTGTTTCTACTTCGAATCCTTTAGATGATACTGGATATGATTTTACAAAGTCATAGTTAAATCCTCGCATTCCACTCATAATGTCATGAAGGTTGCTTTGGAAGAATATGTTAATTAGTTTACGCACCATTTTGTTTCCCATATTATGGAATCTGCGTTTGTTTTCTTCGAAGTATGTTGAGGATAAGCGATCTCCTATTACCATGTCTGCTTTTCTTTCAAGTATTATTTTTTCTATTTCTTTTGCATGGCTTGGAGAGTATGTGTCATCTCCATCTACTAGTATGTAGCAGTCTGCATCAATGTCTCTAAACATTGATTTTATAACGTTTCCTTTACCTTGTTTGTATTCGTATCTGACTGTTGCTCCTGCATTTTTACTTATTGTGTCTGTATTGTCTGTTGAGTTATTATCATAGACGAATATTTCTGCATGAGGCAATTCTTTTTTGAAGTCTTTGATTACTTTTTCAATTGTTAATGCTTCATTATAACAAGGTATTAGTATAACAGTTTTCATAGTTTTATCCGAAAAGAAATAATTTTATATAAATAATATTACCAATTATAATATATTTATTGATAAAAGAATAATTAATATTTACTATTTTGGGATTTGTATTTTTTATGAAGCATATATTTGATTTGCTCTTTAAACAACACACTGATAATATTTTTTTACAGTTCTTTAGATATCAGTTTGTTGGTGGTCTTGCTTTTCTTGTAGATTTCTTTTTATTGTTCTTTTTCACTAGTTATTGTGGTATTTATTATCTTTTATCTGGTATTTTGTCATTTATTATTTCCGTTATCGTTAATTATGTTTTAAGTGTTGTTTGGGTTTTCAATCCAGAAAAGAGTAAAAACCATATTGTGGAGTTTAATAGTTTTTTAATTATTAGTGTTATTGGTTTAGGTTTTACTGAGCTCCTTTTGTTTATTTTTACTGATTATTTGTCTTTGTATTATTTGTATTCTAAAATTATTAGTGCAGTTATTGTTATGTTTTGGAATTTTGGTGCTCGTCGTGTGTTTTTATATAATTTGTAGTTTTTTTTAGATTTATTTTTTTATATAATTCTAATTAGCAGTTTTCTAAATATCGGTATTAATGGAGCGAATATTCGTGTGTGGAATCCTTTGTTTACTTGGTTTAATTCTCTTGGAATGTTTATGTGTTGTGGGCATTTTCTTATGCATTTTCCACATTTGGTACATAGACTTGCATCGTGTTTTTCTCCAGTTATTCCCATTAGGTTTCCTACATATTCAATCGTTGCCACATTCACCCCATATTCTTTTTCATTGAATAAATGTTTTTCATTGTATAATTTGAAGCATTCAGGTATGTATATATTTTCTGGACATGGCATACAGTAGTTACATCCTGTACAGTTTACTTTATTTAGTTCTGTGATTTTTTCTTTTATACGGTTTATTATTTCTAAATCTTTTTCATCAAGCGGTGTTTCATCGTTTATTATGTTTATATTTTCTTTTAACATTTCTGTGTCTGTCATTCCACTTAATATGCAAGTTATGTTTTCATTTTGTAGTATCCATTTTAATGCTAGTTCTACTTTTGATTTATTGGTTTCTATTTCTAATATATCTTCTAAAGATTGAGGCATTCTTCCAGCTAGCATTCCTCCTTTTAATGGTTCCATTATAAATATCCCCATTCCTTTTTCTGCGAGATATTCTATTCCTTTGATTCCTGCTTGGTATGTTTCATCTAAGTAGTTGTATTGTACTAATGACATATCCCAGTCATAGTCATCTACGACTTTTATAAAATCAGAATACGATCCATGGTATGAGAATCCAACATTTTTTAGTATATTTTGTGACTTTTTATCATCTAAAAATTCATATAATTTTAATTTTTTTAGTTTTTCTATGTCTTTATATCCTGTTATGTTGTGTATGAAATAGTAATCTATATAATCTGTTTGTAGATATGTTAATTGTTCATTTAGCATTTTCTCCATATCTTCAGTGTTGTTTATTAGAATTCTATTCATTTTTGTAGATATTTTCACTTTGTCTCGGTAGTTTAGTTCTTTTAGTGCTGAGCCTATTGCTTGTTCATTTTTTCCATTCCCATACATATATGCTGTATCTATTAAGTTTATTCCATTATCTATCGCATATTTTATTATTTCTTTATTTTCTTGGAGATTTTTTGGATTATGATCTAGCCTCATTGCTCCAAATCCTAGTTGTGATATTTTATCTTGTGTTTTTGGTATTGTTTTATATTTCATGTTATTTTTTTGCCCATTTAGTTTTTTAATTAAGTATATTATTGATAATTTATAAATATAATATTATCGATTAGCGATAAAATATTATATATTTTTTTATGAGGAATCAATATATGCCTAAAGAAAGTAGTAATGAGTTAAATTTTAAATATTGGAGTTATCTTTATGGAATGGTTGATAATTTCCACAAATATGGAGGATTACGTATTGTAATCTTATATGAACTTAAAGATGGACCATTAAAAGGTATTGAAATTAGTGATAAAATAGAAAAACACAGTAAAAAGTTACATGAGAAAAAGAAGAAAATTTATTATAAAAATCATGAAAAAGATAAAGATGATCCATTTACTAAAAAGGTTAAAACACGTCCTTCTCCTGGAAGTTTGTATCCACGGCTTAAGAAGATGAGAGAAGAAGGTTTGATTGTTAAACGTAGTGATGGTAAGTATGAAAATACTGAATTAGGTTATGAAAAGTTAAATGAAGTTTTAGAAGGTGTTCGTGCAAAAAGTGAATATTTTAATAGAAATCCCATTGAAAATGCATTTGCAGATTTAGATAATAGTATTGATACTCTTGAAAATGTTGATGATGATATTTTAGTTAAATATGAAGAAGAATTAATAAATTTAAGTAGACGTTTGAAAAAAATAGCTGCAAATATTTTGTCAAAGGATTGAAAAATTTTATTTTTAAATGGAGAATAAGGATAAAAAATTTTATGGTTTTTTTATCCTTTTTTTTAATACTTTTTTTAAATGGTGAAAAAAGGATATTTCATTGACTTTTTCTTAGGGAAAATATATTTGCTTTGTTTTTTTATAATGTGTTTTGAATTTCTTTTTTTTTTGGAGAAAAATAAGAAAAATTCAATATCCTTTTTTTCAAAAATGTTTTGACTTTTATAATTTATATGTAATTAAAATGTTACAATTGTAACAAATAAATTACATATGTATTAAATACTTTACATAATATAGTATATAAACCTTTGTAAAAAAAAATATTGAAAACTATATTAAATTCAAAGTATTTAGAACATCCCTACTTTTTAAAACCTTTTCATAAGTATTTAATTCTAAAACACCATTTTCAACTTTTTTTAAGAGATTTAAATCTAAATTTCCTTCACCCAATATAACATGTTGGTCTTTTATACCATCATTATCACTTAAATGATAATACGCGATATTTGAAACATTTAAAAAATCAGAAGTATTATTACAAGTATTTGCATGACCAATATCTATTGTAATATTACAATTTGTTTCATTTACAAAATTTTCCAATTCCTCTGTTTTTGTTCCTAAAAATCTTGGTTTATTTGGCATATTTTCTATTGATAGTTTAGTTTCCATACCTTCCCTATAATCCATTAATTCTTTAATAGATTCTGTTGCTAATTCTAATGCATAATTACGTATTCTATCTTCAATTCTCCCAATATGCCCCGGATGAACAGTTATTGCTTTTGCATTTATTTTTTCTGCTAAATCTAATGTTCTTTTTATTTGTCTTACTGATTCTTTTCTTATTCCTTCATTTAAGCTTGATATATTTAAATCTATGTTTGGAGAATGAATATAATAATCTAAATCATATGAATAAAATGGTTCTAATAATTCTTTATTTTTTAAGAGGTGTTCTGGACCATAAAATCCTTCACTTAAGAGTTCTATTAAATTAAACTTATCTTTTACAACTGTTTCTAATATTTCATTTATTGGTTTTGCAAAAAGTGCTAATGATGATGGTCCTGTTTTCATTTAAAATTCTCCAAATAAATTTTTTTTATAAAAAGAATAAAAGTACTGATAATGTTAAAAGGGATGCTATTGTTGTTGTGAATATTATTATGCTTGCTATGTTTAAATCCAATTTATGTTCTGTTACTAGTGTTAATACTATCATTCCTGAAGGCATTGCAGCTTGTAATAGTGCAACATTCATTTCTAATCCTTTAAGTCCCAATAGCAATATTATGGTAAATGCAATACTTGGATAGATTATTAGTTTTAGTAAAAATCCTAGTCCTGCGAAGTTTAGATATTTTTTAATTCCTTTGAAGTTTAGACTAACTCCTAATGAGATCATTATTAATGGTATTGTTGCATCACCCATGTATCCTACTACATTTTCTAATACCGAACCTATTGGTAATGATGATATGTTTAGTATTAATCCAAGTATTAGTGCCCATAGTAGTGGGAAGCTTAGTATCTTTTTGAAGCTGTTTTTTGAACTTCCTCCTAGGCTAAATGTTAGTGCTATGCTTAATCCTAGAAATATTATTAAACTTCCCATATCTGAGAATATTCCAGTTAATAGTCCTGTTTGTCCAAATACTCCATAACATACTGGATATCCTACAAATGCTGTGTTTCCACTACATGTTACAAGTATTATTGTCCATGCTAATTTTTTGTTTATTTTTTTGAGTTTGCAGATGTAATATATTATTGTTCCAAGAATTGCTGTTGTAAAAAGGTTGATAAATGGTAACAGTGCTAGTTGTGATATGTTTGATAAGTCTGCTGAATATATGGATATGAATACTAAACATGGTAGAGTCAAATATATTGATATATTGTTTAAGGCATTTATATCTGTTGGTTTGACTATATTTAGTCTTTTTAGACTGTATCCTATTAGTATCATTATTAATATGCTTAGTATTGTTGTTTCAAATGATGCTACCATAATTTTATCCCTTGTTGTATTATGTTATAATATTAACTTGGTTAAATATCTATTTTTATATAGTATGAAAATTTGATTATATTATATGAAAGTTTGTTTATATGGTGCTGGAAGTAATAATATTGAGGATAAATATTTAGAAGCAGGTTATCTTTTAGGTAAATCTTTAAGTAAGAATAATCATAGTCTTGTTTTTGGTGCAGGTGCTGGCGGTATGATGGGTGCTGTTTCTAGAGGATTTAGAGATAATTCTGCTGATATATTGGGCATTAGTACTGTTTTTATGAGTGAATTTGAAGAAATCTGTGATTATTGTACTGAGATAATTTATGCAAAATCTATGAATGAGCGTAAAAGATTGTTTGTTGAAGAATCTGATTGTTTTATTATTTCTCCAGGAGGTGTTGGTACTTTAGATGAACTTTTTGAGGTTTTGACTCTAAAACGTTTGGAGCGTTTTAATAAACCTATTATTATTTTTAATATTTTTGGTTTTTATGATTCTTTAATTAGTATGATTGAAGATATTAAGGATAAGGGTTTTATTTCTAAGGATTTGGATATTTTATTTTTTGTAGCTGATAGTGTTGAGGATGTTTTGTATTATTTAGATTTATAGTA
>CAZJLS010000046.1:0-13777 GCA_964547125.1 uncultured Methanobacteriaceae archaeon
GCAAAGATATCTTGGAGTTAGGGAATTGCATGATCAGGAAATATTGACTAAAATAGCAAAAACAGATGAAGATTATGGGATTCGCCTTGCAGCTGTTACAAATATTGAAGATGAATCTGTTATAGCAGAAATTGCTAAAAATGAGACAAATAGAGATGTCTGTTATAAATGTATTGAAAAGATTAATGACGAATCCCTACTGATTGATATTTTTAAAAATGCAACCTCAGATTATTGTCGAAATAAAGAACTTTTTGATAAGGTTAATGATGAATCTTTTTTAATTGATGTTGCTAAAAGTGATTCGGGAGATCGTTATTATGCTATTCACAGACTTAATGATGAAGATACATTAGTTTATGTTGCTAAAAATGACAAAAACATATATATGCGTGAATGGGCTGTTGAAAGACTTATGCGCATATCAACTTTATTTGAAAATATTGCTGATGATGATTATGTTAATATTTTAAAAGAAATTGAAAAAGTAAATTATACCACTCCAAGCATATATGACTTCAAAAATTATGAATATAAGACACTGAATGGTCCGGAAAAAATATTTGATCAAGAAGGCAAAGAAGTTTTAATAATAGATAAAAACGGACATAATTATACTTCTTGGGACGAATATTATGAACTCATCGGTGAAAAAAAGAAAGAAATAGAACATGATGCTAAAGTTGCAGGAAGACAGTTCGCAAAAGGAAATGAAACTGATCAGTTTTACTCAGATAATATAATATTTATTAGTGAAAATTTTAAAAGCAATGATAAATTACCAAAATATAAACATGACTGTCAACGTGTAACCCATGCAGCAAAATTAAATCCAGACACTGATAGACACACAGAACTGCAAGACTATTATTTGTGCAGGTTTCGCAGTCTTCGCGCAATTGCTGTAAATGGTTTAGAAAATCCTGAGGAATTAAATCTTAATGATTTTTCAGCAAAAATAGTTGTATTTAAAAATTGCAACTTCAGTAATTTAAATGAAACCAATATTACAGATACAGATAATGAAATAATGATAATGGGAGATGAATCATCAATTAAACCTTTAATGGAAGTTTTACCAGATAAGTGTATGCTCATATAATGGCGAATAATTTTATGTAGTTATATGAAGAATATTAGCAATACATTTTTGATGATTTAAGATATTTATGACTTATATGTAAAATTTTTAGAAATATTTCTAAACCTATAAAAGTATAGTTTTAATTCAAATCTAAATTAATATCTTCTGTTAATTCAAATTGAATTAGGCATATTCATATTTTCCATATCTTATTGATATTGCATCAATTTCATTTATCCTAATGATATTTATCCAATATTTTTTTCTATTTTTCCAATTAGTTTATTGTGTGGAAAAATTAGATTAAAATTGTTTTCCAGTATTCTCTCTCTTGCATTGAGAGTATTCCAAGATAATTTTTTCCTTTTATATTTTTACACTTTTCACAGTAACATGTTCCAAAATAATTATCGTGCCACATGTTTCCTTCAATTAATATGGCATCTTCTGTTTTGAGTAGTTTTTCTACAAGTTCTGGGTGTTGAGTGAATTTTGCATGCACTACTTCTGCCATTATTCCTGCTTTTAAATCGTTCCAATTATCTCTAAGTTTTATTTTATTTCCTAATTCTTTTGAAGGATGTGGGTCTAGGTTTATGAATTTTTTTCTTGTGTTGTTATCTAGTGTTTTTTGTGCTTGATATGCTGCTTCACTGTTTTTATAGGTTAATCCATTGTAGTATACTGGTGTTTTGTAGTAGTTGCTTAGGAAGTGGTATTTTTCATTTAAAGTCGTCTATTATCATATGTTATATCATCTTTTATTTTATTTTATGTAAAAAAAATATAATTAGGGGATTTTTATGGTTTCATTATCTCCCCCTTTTTTTTACAATTAAAATTAGTTATTTTAATGGTTTTGTTTTTTTATACTTAAAATATGTATATGATGAGAAATAGAATTTAATCTATATTAATGATAGGTTTAATTGATTATGTCTTTTTGTTCTAAATGTGGTCATGGAAATAGAGAGAATGTGAATTTTTGTAGTGAGTGTGGTTCTCCATTAATTAAGGATGAGTATTTTGGATTAGATGGTTTGAATAGTTTTAGTGAAATATTAACTGCTGATAATTTGAAGGATGTTGAAGCTGAACTTGATTATAGTGTTTATTCTGGTATACTTGCTAATATTAGTTTGAGAGGAGCTTATAATTTAAATAGTTTGGTTGAAAGTAGAGGTGTTAATTGGAGTAGTTTGAAAATTTTGGATAAAGTTAAGTTTATTGCTGAGTCTTATGTTCAGGTTAATTATAAAAGTAAAGGTGCTGATTTAGGTAATTATGTTTCTAATGTTATTAATGTTGATGATCGTTTGGATGATTCTCAGCAGATTGCTACTTTGATTCATGAATTGTCTCATCATTTGCTTTCTGAGATTTTTGAGGAGGTTTTAATGTATCGTTTGAGTGTTAAGAGGACTTTAGTTCTTGAGGCTTTTGTTAAGTTTTGTTTGCATAGTGATCCTTTTAATTTGATTATGGATGAGTATTGTGCTCATACTGTTGAAGGTCGTTTTATACCTCATGGTTATCAAAATTATGGTTCTTTTAATATGTTAGTTGATCAAGTTCCTAAATCTGAGGAGTATAAAAGTCTTATTAAAGCCCATATGGTTATTGGTAATACTTATTCTGAGGATGTTATTAGTATTATTGAGAGTTTTATTGATGATGAATTAAGACAAGAGATTAAGGCTCAGTTTAAACGGGATTATAATTATCCTCCTTCTTATGATCAAATTACCTTGGAGATACATGAGTTTATTCCTGAGGCAGGTAAGGTTGAATATTTATCTGCAGTATTTAGTGATGGTTTTAGAAATGCTAAAAAAAGTGAAAATGAAAAATTGTTAAATGAGATACTGGAGATTTTTAGGGAGAATAATTAATATTTATTTCTTATTTCTTTTACTATATTTGATTCTTTTTCTCCATTGAATAGTTTTAATAGGTATATTAATGCATCTTCTTCTAGGATTATTAATTCTTTTGGTTTGAAACTGGTGAATGCATTATGGAATATTCTTTTTAAGTCATCTATATTATAGTTTAGATTGTTTATTAGTTTTATGAGTTTTTCTGTGAAGTCTTCCCTTATATTATCATCTTGTGTGTATCCTCTTCTGTAATATATGATATATTTATTTAAGTATAATAGGAATATTTTAAAATCAGTTTCTAAATGTTTTTCATTGTTATCAAGTTTAGTGTAAATTGATGACATTGCTGTGAGTAACTCTCTATAATCGTACCATTCTTCTATTTTTTCTGCTTCTTTTTCATTATAGTATTCTAAAAGTATTTTATATATTGTTTTATCTGTTGGTTTTTGTTTATATTCTTCATTTTTTGTTATTAATTTATCAAATTCATCAGGACTTATTGTATATTTTATATTATTTTTAGGATATAATAGGATGTGTTTATTTTCCTCTATAAAGTCTAAGCCTTCTTTTGTTACTTCTATGGATTTTCCTGGGAATGCTTTTTTAATTTCTTCATCAGTTAAATTTTCATTAATTCTTTCAATTAATTCTTTTTTATTTCCTGAAACTTTTAAATCATTTTCTTTTAGAACTTCTTTTATATCTTTAACTCTTGATCCTTTAACACTCGTTATGGGACTGCCTTTTTTAATGAAATTATCTTCTTTTGCTTGTTTTTTTAATAGTTTAGCATTTGTATCAAATTCACTACCATAATATTCATTAAATTCTTTTGTTGGATTTCTTGAAAGTTGGTCTAGAAATATTGTGTATGCGAATTTAAAGCTGGTTGAATAGTCATCTGAGATTTTTTCACTGTATAATTGTTCTAATTCTTCAAGTGTGTTTACATTAGATGTGTTTGGTTTTTCTTCAATTTTTTTAACTGGTTTTTCATTATTTAATGGATTGTGTTTTGGTAATTTTACTCCACACTTATAGCAGAATTTATCATCTTTAAGATTCTTTGAATTACATTTTGGGCATTTTTTAACCATGTTTTCCTGATTTAAAGCATATTTAAACCATTTATCTGCTCCTAGTTTATTTTTATTATTTGTTTTTATTGGATTGCCTTTTGAATCTAAATTAACAACAGTATTATCTCCAAATATAATTGTTGTTTCCTTATCTAAACCATTTTCATTAGTAGGTTTTCTTAGAGATCTTTCTTTAAGTTGATATACTATTTCATCCACTACTTTATGAGAAGGTAAGTTTTCTTCTTTTATTTTTCTTTTAATTTCGTTTTTTATTTCAACTCCTTCAGATACAGTAAGCCCATATTTTTCTAATTGTTTCATAAATGTTGAGGATAATAAAAATCCACCAGTTAATTCTTTTAATTTTTTTTCTGCATCATTATGCCTGCTAAATAACCCCAAAGATAATCCACCATTTAATAATTCTTTTATGAAATAATTCCTTGTTTTATATAATAAGTAAATTTATTTTTTTATAAATATTAATATTATTAATTTTTTAAAAATCATTATCATCTGCTTTTAAAAAGTCTAATATGTTTATATGTTTTATTCCATTATTTGAGTAATCTATTATATCTGTTGTTATTATATATTTTGGAAAGTTGTCTTTAATCTTTTCAAATGGATATAATTCTCTTTTTTTATTATTTAAGTCAGCAATTGATTCTGCTACTTGAATATATATTTTTTGACCATATTTTCTGCAGACAAAGTCCACTTCAAAGTCTTTGATTTTTCCTATTGTAATTTCATAATTTCTCTGAAGTAATTCTAAAAATATTATATTTTCCAGTAAATATTCTGTGTCTCTTTTGTTTTCTGGATTGAATATATGATAAAAACCAGGATCTGCAATATAATATTTTTCAAATGTTTTTAGCATATTTTCATTTTTTAAATCTTCTCTTTTTACATTATAAAATATGAATGCATTGATTGAGTGTTTTAAATAGTCTACAACTGTGCTTGGTGATATTTTCTGGTGTTTTGATTTTAGGTGTTTGGATATTGAGTTTGCTGATAATATTTTTCCAATGTTACTTATCATAAATTCCATAAGTCTTGAGAATAAGTCTATTGAACCAATCTTGTTTAAACTCATTATGTCTTTTAATATTATGGAAGCGTAAATATCTGATAGATAGTCTAGTTTTTCATCTTTTTCGTATTTTAGAAGTCCTGGAAATCCTCCAAAGTTTAAATATTCATTGTATATTTCTATTTCTTTTTTATAGTCTATTGTTTCCCCATTTTCTTTATGGTATTGTAGTATTTCTTTATATGAAAATGGGTGTATTTTTAGTTGTATGTATCTAGATAATGGTGTTGTATTAATGTCTGATAGTAGTTTTGAGTTTGAACTTGTGATATAAATATCTGAGTTTAAATTAATTTTGAATTTATTTATTGCTTCTTCCCAGTTTTCTACTCTGTGGATTTCGTCAAGAAGTAAGTATATTTTGTTTTCTATGTTTTTTGTTAATTGGAATATTAGTTTACTTAAATCTTCTTCTTTGCATATTTTTCTGTGTTTGTTTGACTCTAATGAGATATATATTATGTTTTCTTTTGGTATTCCTTTTTCTTGGAGTTTTTTAATTATTTCTTTTAGTAAGTGTGTTTTTCCCGATCTTCTAACTCCTGTTATTATTTTAATTTCTTCTGTATCCATTAATTTATGAATTTTATTTAAGTAGTAGTGTCTTTTCATATTTTATTCCTTATTTTTTTTAAGAAATTTTGTAAACTTATTGTGTTAATTTTTTATGTTTTATATAAAAATTTATAGTTTCAGATGGATAAAATTCTAATAATTTAAAATTTTATTGTTTTAAATGGATAAAAATTAAAAAATTGAAATTTTATTGTTTCTAATGGATAAAAAATTATAAAAAAAGAGAGTGTGTTAGGGGATAAAAAAAATTGTTTTTTTTATCCGTTTTTTAATTCCCAATCGTATGGTATTTCGTCTGTATTGTATGGTTTTCTTTTTATTTCTTCTGGATCATGTGGTATGCTTGCACAGTTTGCTACTATTGCACTGTCTCCACTGATTCCTTTAAATCCGTTCCATACCATTGGTGGTACTTTTACAAGTAAACGATTTTCTTTTCCTATGTATATTTCCATTAGGTTTCCTTTGGTTGGCGAGTTTTCTCTATCATCGTAGAGTACCATTTTTATCATGCCGTCTACTACTGAGTAGTTTAGTATCATTTTTTCGTGTATGTGCCATGCTTTAATTACGTTGTAGTAGACTTTGGAGAAGTATATTTCTCCGAATTCTTCGAATATTTCATCATCTACTCTTAGCATGTGGTATATTGTTCCTCTTTCGTCTGGTATTGTTCGGAGTTTTTTTATTTCTACTCCTTGTATGGGTTGGCCGTTTACTCCGTCTAGTTTTATTAGTTTTTCTCCTTTATATATCATAATCTTTTTTTCCTCACTTTTGTGTGTTGTTTATTATTACTCTTTTAAATCCTTCATGACAGTTTATTTTTGGATTCCATCCTAAGTCTTTTAGTTTTTGGTTGCATGGTATTATTTCGTCGTTGGAGTGGTATTCTATGTAGTTTTCGTTTTTGTCTCTTTTTACTTTTATTACTTTTAGGTTTTTTTCTGGGAATATGTTTACCATGATTTCTGCTAGTTCTATTATGCTTATGAATTGGTCTGTGTTGCAGAGGTTGTATGGTTCTCCATCTTTTCCTTTAAGTAGTATTGTTAGGAATCCTGTTATTATGTCTGTTATGTAGCAGAAGCTTCTTTTTGCTAGTCCTTCGCTTTTCATTTGTATGTTTTGGTTGTTTATTATATCTCTTGTAAATGATGAGAATACTCGTGGGTCGTTTATGTTCATTGTTGGTGCGTATGCGTGGAATATTCTTGCTATTTTTGTTGGTAAGTTATATTGAGTATGGTATGCATTGCAGATTGTTTCTCCCATTCTTTTACTTTCTTCGTAGCAGCTGTGTGGGTCTAGTGTGCTTAGTGTTCCGTAGTTGTTTTCTTTTAAGTATTTTTCATTTTCTACTAGTCCGTAGATGTTTCCTGTGCTTAAGTATAGTATGGATTTTAGGTTTTTTTGTTTTTTGGCTAGGTTTAGTATGTGGTATGTTCCTATGGTGTTGGGTTCTAGTACTTCTACTGGTATTGTTGCATAGTATTCTGCACTTGCAAAGCTTGCTGCATGTATTATGTAATTTATTTCTTCATTGTATTCTATTGGTTCGGTTAAATCGGATATTATGTATTTGAAGTATGGTTTTTTTGTGTATTTTTTAAATCTTTTTTCTAGTTTGTCTTTGTTTTTTACCAGTGCTATTATAGTTATGTTTCTGTTTTTGATTTCGTTTTGATATATTAGTTCATAGACCAAATATGATGCAAGCATTCCATATGCTCCTGTTATTAGTATAGATTGGTTTTCTAGTTGACTCCAGTCTATGTTAGATTGGTCTATTTCGTCTAAATCTTCTTTTATTATTTTATCTTCTAAAAATGTCACCTTTTTTTCACCCTATTTTTTTTTTGAAGAATTCTTCTATTTGTGCATTTAATATAGTGTTGGTATCAGTATTTTGTTGATATGCTTTTGCCCATTCAACTGTTTTTTCTATTGCTTTTTCTATATTCCATCTTGGTGTCCAGTTGAATTTTTCTTTAATTTTGCTGCTGTCTAGTTTCAGGTATTTTGCTTCATGCGGTCCGTTAATATCCAATATTTCATAGCTTTGGTTTTCACCCCAGTATTTGCAGAATAGTTCTACTAATGTTTTTGTGTTTATACAGTCCTTTTCATCTGGTCCTATGTTATAAGTACTGGAGTATTCTTGTTTTTTGTATTGTTCTTTTGCTATTTTTAAATAGATGTTTAAGGGTTCTAGTACGTGTTGGTATGGTCTTATTGAGTTTGGGTTTCTTATTTGTATGGTTTTTTGTTTTAGTGCTGCTTTTATGCAGTCTGGTATTATGCGGTCTTTTGCAAAGTCTCCTCCACCTATTACATTTCCTGAGCGTATGGTTGATGTGCTTATTCCAACATCCCTGTAGAATGATTTGTAGTATGATTGTGTTATTATATCTGAGCAGGATTTACTGTTAGAGTATGGATCATATCCGTTTAGTTTATCGTTTTCTTTGTATTTTTTATCTGTATCATCGTTTTGGTAGACTTTGTCTGTTGTTATGTTTACAAATGATTTTACTGTGTCGGTGTTTTTTATGGCTTCGCAGATGTTTACTGTTCCCATTACATTGGTTTGGTATGTTTCTTTTGGGTTTTTATATCCTTCAAGAACTAATGGTTGTGCTGCCATGTGTATGACTATTTCTGGTTGTGTGTCTTTAAAAACAGTTAAGAGTTTGTCATAGTCACGGATATCTGCAGTGATATTGTTTATATTTACTTCTAGTGTGTCGTATAGGTTTGGTGTTGTTGGTGGTTGTAGTGAGTATCCTGTTATGTCTGAATCCCAGTTGTCTAGGATTTTTACTAGCCATGAGCCTTTAAATCCAGTGTGTCCTGTTATTAGGATTTTTTTGTTTTTATAAAATGTTTTCATAACTATTTTTCCCATATTTTCCATGGTGCTTGTTTGTCGTTCCATAGTTGGTTTAGTGCGTCATGGTCTCTTTTTGTATCCATACATTTCCAGAATCCATGGTGTTTGTATGCTTTAAGTTGTTTATCTTTTGATAGATTTTCTAAAGGTTCGGCTTCAAATACTGTGGTGTCATCTTTTATATATTCTAATACTTCTGGTTCGAGTACCATGAATCCCCCATTAATCCATCCAGAGTCTTCTTTTGTTTTTTCTGCAAAGCGTTCTATAGTATTTTCAGAGTTTATATCTATTACTCCAAATCTTCCATCTGGGTTTACTGCGGTTATTGTTGCAAGTTTAGCATGTTTTTTATGGAATTCCAGTAATTCTTTTAGGTTAACATTACTTACTCCGTCACCGTAGGTTAACATGAATGGTTCATCATCTGGCAGGTATTTACTTATTCTTTTAATTCTTCCACCAGTCATAGTGTTTAGTCCTGTATCTACCAGTGTGACTTTCCATGGTTCTGAATAATTATTATGTACATCCATTTTGTTTTCTTTTAAATCGAATGTTACATCTGATGTATGTAAGTAATAGTCTGCAAAGAATTCTTTTATCATATGGGATTTGTATCCAAGACATATTATAAATTCGTTGAAACCATAGTGTGAGTATATTTTCATTATGTGCCAGAGTATTGGTTTGTCTCCTATTTCTATCATTGGTTTTGGTTTAAGATAGGATTCTTCTGATATTCTTGTTCCAAAACCACCTGCTAATATTACGACTTTCATAATTTGTAACTAAATCTCCTTTTATAAAAAATATATTATAATTATATTTTTGGATATTTTTTTATATAACATTATATTATATTAAATACGAAAATAATAAAAAAACTGAAAAGGTGTTAATATTGGCTTTTGGAAATTTATTTAAACTGAAATACAAACATATAGACTAAGAAAAAAAATTAGAAGCAATAGAAAAAATTAATGAAATAAAATAAAAAAAGGGAGGGAAAATTATAATCCATCCCTCATAAAAATTAATAATTTAAACAAAGCTATTAGCTACAAATATTCCTATAAAGTGCAATAACAAAATAATTACAAATGACAAAATCGGAGCATACTTAACCTTTGAAATCTTCTGTTTCTCAGTTTCAGACTTTTTAGAAGAAGCCATGAACTTTTTAGAATCATTTTTAGACCAGGAAACAAATAAAAAAGTATTAATTATAATACCAATCCAAGCCACATATCCTAAAATCCACCACAAAAGTACTGCCCCAAGATTTAAAAGCAAATATAAACCAAGATCAATTAAAAATGATTTAATTAAAACACTACCAAAGCTTTCAGGAAAATTCAAATCCAGAATATTTGCATAATAAGCCTCAACCGAAACCAAATCAACATCATAATCAGGAGAATTTTTCAAATTAACCTCACCAATTTTATTTAAATAAAATTCCCTAAGATTATTCCTCATCTCTTCAGTAATTATCTTTTTATCATTATTATCTGCAGTTTCATTCCAATTTAAAATATATTCTAATTCAGAATCCTGACTTATATATTCTTTCCGTATATTTTTAGCATCCTCATAAATAGCTTTTATCTCATTTGAAACCATGATTTCGCCTCCAGCAAAAAAAAACATGCCCTTATTCTTATTACTTCCTAAGAGATTGGATAAAGAAAGCAATATCAAATATTAAAAACCAAATCCCAATTAAAAAAGCCCATGAATTCTTTGAACTAAAAAATGCAAATATAAAAGCTACACTTATAACTAAACATAAAATTCCTTTTGCAAAATCAACTAAATTCATAAAACAACATCTTCTAATTTTTTTATTAAAAAATAATCCCAATGCATCGAGATAGGATTAAAATATCAAAGATATATATATATAGGTACTTAAAACTTTCGAAAAAAAAATTAACTAAGTGTGAATTATTCTATAAAATTGTTTAAAATAAAAAACACCAAATATTAACCATTGAAAAAATGTATCAAGTTTAAAATATTAGTTAACTGCAAAATAATTAACTTTTAATAATCCAAACATAGAATAAAGTATTTTAATCAAGAGTCCATTTGCAGTCCATTTTTTAAAAAAAATAGGTAAGTGGTAGAATAAATAAAATAACCACTAAAAATAATACAAAAAATCAAATCAAGTATTAAAATAATAAGTCATAAAACTAATTAAAATAGAGGTAGTAAAGAGTCCAAAAATCAACTACTCAAGTCCATTTGAAAAAATATTCAAATTAACTTAACAACATAATGAACCTACAACCACAACTTTAAATTTTAAAAAGTTTCATCATATTTTACTATTATTTTTTAGTGTTTAGTAGTATACTTTTATGTTTCCTTGTGACATTTGTGAGAAGAATGCTTGTGTCATTTTTATTAATTTTCCAGGATCATGTGCTGAATTCATTAGTGATGATGCAAATGATAATACTGCATCTCCTCTACTGTTTCCATCTGCCTGGTCTTCTCTTATTAAATCTATTCCCGTGGTGTTTACAACTTGTCCGTTAAATTCTAATGGTGAGGCAGCTTGTATTATTCCATCTAATCCTTGTGAATCTATAAGTATTACTGGACCTATATTTACTCCAGTATTGTATTCTACGATTTCTCTCGCATATTCTGATCCTTGCCTATTATCCTCCCACCATAATGAGTCGTGCAGGCATAATTTTGATGATGCTCCTTGTGCTACTGCTTCCTGTGGTTCTGCTGCTGTTGGGTGGTACATTCCATGTGGATATACTTGTGTTACGCTATGGTTGTTTAAGTGATATATCATTGCCATGTCAATAGCCCCCATTCCTGCTCTTGGTTCAGATTCATCTACTGCACATACTAATATATTGGTTCCTCCATGGAATACTGTTCCATATGTGAATATTATTATTCCTATTAAAAGAACTATTAGTATTAGGATTATTAATATCTTTTTTCTATCCATTAGGTCTATACCTCCCTAATTTTTTATCTTTTTTTAAAATTTTTTGTGAAAAAAAAATCGGTTTTTTAAATTTTTTATATTATAAATTGTTTAATATTTTTATAATTTATAATATTAATAAATAATTATAATATAAAAGTTTATTAGATTAAAATTTTTTTATAATAAGGTGTTATATCATTGAAGAACTTAGTTATTGGTTTAGGTGAAAATGAAAACGTTAACAAAGCTGTTAGAAAATTCCTTAAAGATTTTGATGTTAATGTTAATATTGTTAGAAATTCTGAAGATTTAATTAATAGTGTTTTTGATGAAAGTGTTGATGGTGTGGTTCGTGGATCTTTACCTGCAAGCAATATTATCAGCAAGTTAAAAAGTAAATACAAAAATTTTAGTGTTAATCGTGCTACTTTTATTGAAAAAGAAGATTATAAGTTTCTTATTGCACCTGTTGGTATTGATGAGGCTCAAAATCTTGAAGAACGTTTAACTTTAGCCAGACAATCTATCAGTTTTTTTGAAAAATTAAACATCACACCTAGTGTTGCAGTTCTTGCAAACGGTAGAAGCGACGATTATAATCGCCTAGAAACTGTTGATACAAACCTAAAAGATAGTGAAATTATAACTAAAACATTAAAAAAAGAATATCCAAATTATAATATTGAAAATTATTATATTTTAATTGAAAAAGCAATACACAATAAATCTAATATTCTTTTAGCACCAGATGGCATCGTTGGAAATATTATCTTCCGCACACTAGCACTAATAGACAAATGGCCAAGTATGGGAGCAGTTACACTTGGAATACCACATATTTATATTGATACAAGTAGAGACCAAAGTGCAGAAGTATATTATAGAAGTTTAAAATTAGCATATAACTTAAGTGAAAAAAACTTATAATTATATAATATAATCAATTTATAAAAATATAATAAATATTTTTTTACTAAAAAAAAATAGTAGAAAGGATAAAAGAAAATTATGGTACCACACTTTATTTACAATATTTACGAACGTTACTTAACAAGAAACCTAAATCCAGACAATATGCCACACCATATTGCCATAATAATGGATGGAAATCGTAGATACAGTAGACTACAAGAAAATATGGATGTTACCCGTGGACATGAATTAGGTGTTGACACCCTAGAAAATGTTCTTAACTGGAGTATTGATTTAGGTATAAAGATAGTTACAGTTTATGCTTTCTCTATTGAAAACTTTAAACGACCAACAGAAGAAGTTCACGGTTTAATGAGATTATTTGTTAAAAACTTTAAACGCATACTCACCCATGAACGCATACACAAAAAAAAGGTTAAAGTAAAAGTTGTAGGGCAATTAGACCTACTTCCAGACGATGTTAAAGAAGCAATAAAAGAAGCAGAAGAAGCGACAAAAGACTATAACGAACGCCAATTAAACCTTGCAATAGGATACGATGGACGCCTAGAAATCGTAGATGCAATAAAAAAAATTGCAAACCAAGTAAAAGATGGAGAAATAGAAACTGAAGACATCACCCCTGAACTTGTAAGTGATAATCTATATACAGCAGGACTAGATGATCCTAATCTCATAATACGAACCAGTGGTGAAGAACGCCTAAGTGGTTTCCTTCTATGGCAATCAAGTTACAGTGAACTATACTTCTGCGACAGCCTATGGCCAGAACTACGTAAAACTGATTTTTTAAGAGCATTAAGAGCATACCAAGAAAGAGACAGACGATTCGGAGTATGAAACTGTGATAGATACACATTGCCATATCGACTTTGAAGAATATGATAAAGACAGAACCGAAGTCATAAAACGTGCAAAAGAAAAACTAGACGCAGTAATCATAAGTGGAATAGGATTAGAATCAAATAAAAACCTACTAGACTACTGCAGAAATGATGACTTTATCCACCCAAGCCTTGGATTCCACCCAATACGCTCACACGAAGTAAGCCCAGAAGAGTTAAAACAAACACACCAACACATCATAGAAAACAAAAAAGACATAGTCGCAATCGGAGAAGTAGGCCTAGACTTCTATTATGTAAAAGACAAAGCAATACGCAACATACAAATGGAACGCTTCGAAACATTCGTAAAACTAAGTAACGAATACAAAATACCCTTACTAATACATTCAAGAGACGCATACAAAA
>CAZJLS010000047.1:0-11726 GCA_964547125.1 uncultured Methanobacteriaceae archaeon
GAATACATTAATATTTTTATAATACATTATTGTATATTATTTATATTACAAATATTATAATAATAAAAAGTGATAAAAAATAATTAGTTTATAATTTTTTTATAATTTTTTTAATGTTTATTTTTTTTATACAAACAATTAATTAATATAAATGGTGGATAAATGTGACAGATAAAATAAAGATTGCTATTGTAGGTTTAGGAAACTGTGCAAGTTCTCTTATTCAGGGAATACATTATTATGCGGATAAAACAGAAAAAGATGCTAATGGTTTAATGCATTGGGATATTGGAGGATATAAACCTGGAGATATTGAAGTAGTTGCAGCATTTGATGTTGATAAAAGAAAAGTTGGAAAAACAGTAGATAAAGCTATTTTTGAAAAACCAAATTGTACAACAATTTTTAATGAAAATATTCCAAGTACAGATGTTAAAGTATCAATGGGAAAAGTTTTAGATGGTGTTGCACCACACATGAGTGATTATGAGGATGATTACACATTCCTTGTTAGTGATGAAGAACCATGTGATGTTGTACAAGTTTTAAAAGATTCAAATGCAGAAATACTCTTAAATTATCTTCCAGTAGGCTCAGAAGAAGCAACTAAATTTTATGCACAATGTTGTTTAGATGCAGGTGTGGCATTTGTAAACTGTATGCCAGTTTTCATAGTAAGTAATCCTGAATGGGAAGAAAAATTCCAAGAAAAAGGATTGCCATGTGTTGGAGATGATATTAAAGCACAAATCGGTGCAACAATAACACACCGTACATTAGCAAATCTTTTCAAAGAAAGAGGTGTTAGTTTAGATAGAACATATCAACTTAACACTGGAGGAAATACAGACTTCCTTAACATGAGAAATCATGACCGTTTAAGTTCTAAAAGAGAATCAAAAACAGAAGCAGTTCAATCAGTAGCTCCAAAAAGATTAGAAGATCATAATATTCATATAGGTCCAAGTGATTATGTTCCATGGCAAAATGATAATAAATTATGCTTTTTAAGAATGGAAGGTAAAACCTTTGGAGATGTTCCAATGAACATTGAACTAAGACTGAGTGTTGAAGACTCACCAAACAGTGCTGGATGTGTTATAGATGCAATAAGATGCTGTAAACTCGGATTAGAGAGAGGAATAAAAGGTAAACTAACAAGCATATCATCTTATGTTATGAAACACCCACCAATACAATACAGTGATGATATAGCATTTGAAAAAACAAATAAATTTATTAATGGAGAAATTGAAAGATAACCTTTCACAAATTTTTTATTAATTTAAATTTATTACATAATATTATATACTTGAAAAATTTAAAAATAGATACTAGTAAAAAACTAAAATTTTCATTTTATATTTTTTTACCATAATATTACATTAAAACAGAAAATAACAATATTAAATTAATTAATTCTGTTATATTGATGGAAAAATAATAATGAATTTATTAATAATGGATTAAAACAAATTTTTTTTAAAAATAACACTCTAATGTTGGGTTGATAATGAAATTTATTGATGATGCAATTAAAGAATCTGAAAATCAAGAAAAAAGAAGTTCCAGTAGATCTACCGTTGACTTGGACAGTGAATTAGAAGAGATTATTAGTAACAGTCGTGCTAAAATACAAGTTATCGGTGCTGGAGGAGCAGGGAACAACACTATATCAAGATTAAATGAAATTGGTATTGAAGGGGCAACAACAATAACAGTTAATACTGATGCTCAAGATTTATACTACAGTCAAGCTGATGACAAATTACTTTTAGGAAGAAACACTTGTGGAGGTCTTGGAGCAGGAGGACGTCCAAGTGTTGGAGAGGAATGTGCTGAAGAAAGTCAAGATGACATTCGTGAAAAAATTGACGGATCAGACATGGTATTTGTAACTTGTGGACTTGGTGGGGGAACAGGAACAGGTTCCGCACCAATTATAGCAAGTCTTGCTAAAAAAGCAGGAGCATTAACTGTGGCTGTTGCAACAATGCCATTTTCAGCAGAAGGAGTTAAAAGAAGAGAAAATGCTGAAAAAGGTTTGAAAAAATTACAAGCTAATGCAGATACAGTTATTGTAATTCCTAACGATAAATTATTAGAAGTAGCTCCTAACTTACCATTAAACAAAGCATTTATGGTATCTGATGAAATATTGGGTAGAGCTGTAAAAGGTATAACTGAATTAATCACCAAACCAGGTTTAGTAAGTCTCGACTTTGCAGATATTAACTCTATAATGCAAGGATCAGGAATGGCAATGATTGGTATGGGAGAATCAGATAGTGGGGATAGAGCATTAGAAGCAATACATGAAGCATTAAGTAGTCCTTTACTGGATATTGACATATCTAATGCAACTGGAGCTTTAATTAACATATCTGGAAGTTCTGATTTAACATTAAATGAAGCAGAAAAGATAGTCCAAATTGTTGCAGATAGTTTAGATCCTGAAGCTAATATTATTTGGGGTGCACAAATCGATGAAACTCTACAAAATACAATAAGAACAACAATAGTTGTTTCTGGAGTTAAAACAGAATTTGAATCTGATGATACATTCACTCAAAGCAATAATAATTTCACTCCAAAAACAGAATCTAAAAAATCTGGTACTGATTTAGATCAACTTATAGATGATGTATTCTAAACATCTTCTTTTTTTAATTTTTAAAAAAATATTATACATAAAAGGATTTTTTCAAAATGAGTTTTAAAGAAAATACAGATGATTTTATAAAACAATGTAAAAGAGTTATTAGAGTATCTAAAAAACCAGATGGAGAAGAATACTTTGATTTTGTTAAAGTAACTGCAATAGGTATTCTTATTATTGGTGTTATTGGTTTTATAATTGTTATAATTGGACAACTATTAGGTTTATAATAGTTGATTCAACATTTTACTCTTTTTTTATTCTTATTATTCAAATATATTTATTTTTAATTAATTTCGATTTTCATTAAGTTTATATACTTCTTTATTTAAAAATAACATTATTATATAAATCTAATTTTATTATATTTCTTTATTTAATGAAAATTAGTTATTTTAGTTTAATTACTATTTTACTGTTTTATTTTTAATTATAAAAAAAGATTATTTAGTTAGATTATATAATATAATAATTTAATCTATTATTTTATTAATTAACAAAATATTAATATATGATATAGGTGAATTTTACATGGAAGACACTGAAAATTCCATATTTGCTCTTAAAACTTCAGCTGGTCAAGAAAGAACTGTTGCTAAAATGTTAGCAAACAAAGCAAAACTTCCAGGTATTGGAATATGCTCAATTCTTGTTCCAGAATCATTAAAAGGTTACATATTAGTAGAATCAACAACAAAAATTGATTTACGTAATCCAGATTTACAAGTTCGTAACTTAAGAGGTATAGTTGAAGGTAAACATCCTATTACTTTTGAAGAAGTTAAAAGATTCTTAAACCCAGAACCAATTATATCCTCCATCCAAAAAGGAAGTATTGTGGAACTTGTTTCCGGGCCTTTTAAAGGTGAGAGAGCTAAAGTGGTTCGTATAGATGAATCTCGTGAAGAAGTAGTTCTCGAGCTAATAGAAGCAGCAGTACCAATTCCGGTTACTGTTAGAGCGGATCAAATTAGAATTATTCAAAAGGAGGCTGACTAATGGCTACAGATACAGTTGAAATCTTAGTTGACGCTGGTAAAGTTACTCCGGGACCACCATTAGGTCCAGCAATTGGTCCATTCGGGATCAATATGATGGAAGTAGTTGAACAAATCAACAGCAAAACTGCAGATTTCAAAGGAATGAAAGTTCCTGTTAAAATCGCTATCGACAGCGATACTAAGGAATTTGAAATCACTATAGGTACTCCTCCTACTACAGCACTCATTAAAGATGAGCTCAAAATCGAAAAAGGTGCTCATGAACCAGGTAGCGAAGTCGCAGCTGATTTATCAGTTGAACAAGCATTAAAAATTGCTAGAATGAAATTCGATTCATTATTAGCAAATGACTACAAGCACGGAGCTAAAGAAGTAATGGGTACATGCGTAAGTATGGGTTTAACTGTTGACGGTAAAGACCCAAGAGAAGCTCAAAAAGCTGTAGATGCTGGGGAATATGATGATATACTTGTAGAATAAATTAATTATTCTATAATAAAGTATAAAATTATATTGTAGATGATGTTACAATTTAATTGGATTGTAATTGATATAGTATTTATTTATATTATACTCATGCAAATTGTAATCGTATAAAAACTCAGTTTATGGATAATTCATAAATTTGTGAGGTTTTTCTATTCTCGATTACTCATGAAACCAAAAAATTTATTATAAAAGAGAAAAATGTAATTCCAATGAGCTTATATTAAGTTCATGGAGGATTTGATATGACACAAGAAATATTAGAAGCGGTGAAGGAGGCAAAAGAACAGTCAAAGCCGAGAAACTTCACACAATCTATTGATGTTATAATTAACATCAGAGATTTAGATGTCAATAAACCTGAAAATCGGTTTGATGAGGAAGTTGCTCTCCCTAATGGACGTGGCAAAGACATCAGAGTCGGAGTCATAGGTGATGGGGAATTGGCAGTTCAAGCTAAAAACGCTGGTGTTGCTCTTGTCTTATCTAAAGAAGATTTAGAAAGATTAGGAAAAGATAGAAAAGAAGCTAAAAAAACAGCTAACTCTATTGATTTCTTTGTAGCACAAGCAGATATGATGCCACTCGTCGGTAGATTCTTAGGTCCAATACTCGGGCCACGTAAGAAAATGCCTAAACCAGTGCCTGCTAGTGTTAAAATAGATCCTATACTTGAAAGATTACAAAGAACTGTAAAAGTTGGTGTTAAAACACAACCATCTATTCAAGTTTTAGTAGGAACACAAAACATGAGTGACGAAGCTTTAGCTGATAATATTGAAGCTGTTCTTGCAGTTTTAGACCGCAACTTAGAGAAAGGTAGAAACCAAATAAAATCCATGTTTATTAAAACAACAATGGGTTCAGTAGTTCGGGTGATCTAAAATGGCTCACGTTGCTGAATGGAAAAAAGAAGAAGTCAAGGAACTTAAAGAATTAATCGATGCTCATGAAGTTATTGGAATAGTGGATTTATTAAACATTCCTGCAAAACAACTTCAAGAAATGAGAAAATCCCTTGGCGAGCATGCTGTTATTAGATTATCAAAAAAGAACTTAATGAACTTAGCTTTTGATAATTGTAGTAATTCTAAAGAAAATATAGGGAATTTATCTGAATATATGGAAGGTCAACCAGCTATAGTAGCTACAGATATGAATCCTTTCAAGTTATTCAAAATATTAGAAGATAATAAAACTTCTGCTCCTGCTAAACCAGGAAGCACAGCTAATGCAGATATAGTTATCCCTGAAGGTGACACTGGATTTGAACCAGGTCCATTCCTTGGTGAATTACAACAAGTAGGTGTTCAAGCTAAAATAGATAAAGGAAAAATTGTAGTAGTTAAAGACGCAGTTGTTGTTCCTGAAGGTGAAGTAGTATCACCTCAAGTCGCAGCTACATTATCTAGAATGGGAATAAACCCAATGGAAGTAGGAATCGACTTACAAGCAGTATATGAAGATGGTGCAGTTTACACATCTGATGTATTAGCTATCGATGAAGAAGCAACCCTTGCAGATTTACAAAACGCTTACAGACAAGCATTCAATTTATCCGTATTTGCAGCTATACCTACAAAAGAAACAATTTCAACTATTATTGGATCTGCTCATACCAAAGCAACAAATGTTGCAGTTGAAGCAGGAATATTAACCTCTAAGACTGCAGATATAATAATTGGTTTAGCACAAGCTAAAATGTTAGCATTAGCTAGCTCAGTATCTGAAGATGCACTTAGTGATGCACTTAAAGATAAATTAGCAAATGCGCCAGTAGTAGAAGCTGCTCCAGCAGTAGAAGCTGAAGAAGCTGAAGAGGAAGTTGAAGAAGAAGCTGAGGAAGAAGATACTGAAGAAGAAGCAGCAGCAGGTTTAGGCGCTCTCTTCGGATAGAAAATTTAATATTTAAAACTTTTTCATTTGTTTAAAATAATTTTGAATTATTATATTAAAAAAAATTTAACATAAAAATTTACATAATTGGTGAGAAACATGGAATACATATACGCAGCAATGATTTTACACACCGCTGATAAAGAAATTAATGAAGAAAACGTTAAAAGCATTATCGAAGCAGCTGGAGTAGCAGCAGATGATGCTAGAATCAAAGCTTTAATCGCAGCTTTAGAAGATGTTGACATCGATGAAGCTATGGAAACAACTGCAATGGCAGCAGCACCTGCAGCAGCACCTGCAGCAGCAGCTCCAGCAGCAGAAGAAGAAGCTGAAGAAGAGGAAGAAGAAGAGGAAGAAGAAGCAGAAGAAGAAGCAGCAGCTGGATTAGGTGCTCTCTTCGGATAAGTTTCTTATCCTTTTTTTTCTTATTTTTTTCTATTTAACAAAAAAAAACTATTTTTACACAATAAAATAACTCATTTTTAAAAACAAAAAAAAAACAAACTATTTTTCTAAAAATTTCAAATAATCATCCAATAAATCAAACAACTCATTTTTAGTTTTCATTTGAAATATTTTCTGACGTATACCAAAAACATTAGGCAAACTTCTAACATAATAAGTAGCATGCCGTCTAATTTTAAACATCGCAACACTTTCACCTATATTTTCAATAAGCAACTCAGCATGCCTTTTCAACATACTAATCTTTTCATAAATACTAACTTCTTTCGGAATAACACCACTATCTAAATACTCAACACATTCTCTAATCAACCAAGGATTACCAAAAACCCCTCTACCAATCATCACAGCATCACAACCAGTCAAACTAAGCATAGCCTCAGCATCAAAACAAGACCTAACATCACCATTACCAATAACTGGAATAGATACAACATCATTAACACACTTAATAACAGACCAATCAGCCTCACCAGAATAACCCTGAGACTTAGTACGTGGATGAACAGTAACAGCAGAAGCACCAGCATCTTCAACTAAACCCGCAATCTCAACAGCATTAACACTATCAAAATCCCACCCACTTCTAATCTTAATAGTAACAGGAATAGAAACAGCACCAACAACACCTTCAACAATACTAAACACTTTATCAGGATCTTTAAGCAAAGTACAACCAGACTGAGCACGAACAGTAACCTTAGGAACAGGACAACCCATATTAATATCAATAATATCAGGTTTCATATTCTCCTCTATAAAACGAGATGCAATAACCATAGACTTTATATCGGACCCAAAAATCTGCTGAGAAATAGGCCTCTCACACTCCTTCATAAACAACATATTCTGGGCCTTAGGATTATCATACATAATAGCCTTAGAAGAAACCATCTCAGTACCAACAAGCCCACAACCCATAGACTTAATAATAGTTCTAAAAGAACAATCACAAATACCAGCCATAGGAGCTAAAACAATCTGATTCTTTATTCGAACATCACCAATTTTCCACATCATAAATAATCACATAAAAAAAATAAGAATACACACATTATTTCTAACTTTAATAAAATATATAATCAAACACACTCAAAAATAAATCTAAATAAAAAAAATACATAATGTCCTCTAAAAAGAATATATTTTTTTAAAAACAGGAGAGTAAAAACTTAATGAAAATAGCAATGGTTGGCCATTTCCCCCCACACATTGGAGGAGTTAGCACACACGTACACACACTATCTAAAGAATTAATCAAACAAGGCCACGAAGTATACGTAATAACATATCCACATAAAGATATTAAAGATATTGAGGGTATCAAAGTTATAGGAACTAAAGGACTAAACATTCCAGGTATCAGAGGACTATTATTCGCTAAAAATGCATCAAAAACACTAGAAAACCTAGTAAAAAAAGAAAACATAGACATAATCCACGGACACTACTTATTCCCAGCAGGATATGCAAGCGTTAAAATAGGTAAAAAATATAAGATACCAACATATGTCACATCCCATGGTTCAGACATGTTCAACCTATACAAACGAAAATACATGAAACCATTCATAAACAAAGTATTAAAAAATGCAGACTATATCATTGCAGTAAGTAATGCTCTAGAAAAAGAATTATTAAAAACAAAAATCAAAGGACTAAAAGAAAAAATAATCATAAACTGGAATTCAGTAGACCTAAACAAATTCAAACCTAACACTGAATTCAAATTCAAAAAAGAATTAATAGAAAAATACAGTATCAAAGAAGATACAAAAATAGTCTTATTTGTAGGAAATCTTGTTAAAGCAAAAAATGTTAAAAATCTCATCAAATCAAAAAAACACATTAACGGAGATAATGTCTTTGTTATTGTAGGGAATGGACCACAACGAGGAGAACTAGAAGAATTCGTAAATGAAAACAACATACAAAATATTATATTTACTGGCTCTAGAAATGATGTTGAAGATATAATCCCAAGTTGCGATTTACTTGTCTTACCATCATATACTGAAAGTTTCGGACTAGTCCTTGTAGAAGCATTAGCATGTGGAAAACCAGTAATTGGAAGTAATATTGATGCCATAAAAGAAATAATAACTCCAGATGTAGGACTACTAGTTGATCCTGATTGTCCAATAAAAATAGGTGAAGGAATAAGCAGAATTCTAAATGATGGTGAGATGAGAAATAGATTCCAAAAAAATGCGCGAGAGAGAGCAAAAAAATATGGCACTGTAACCATACCCTATAAAAATTTAAAATAAGTATTAAAACTCTTTTATTAAAAATTTTATAATTGTTAATTGTGATATGTAATATGCTACTACTTGATAATTATTGTTAAAAATATTTTTTTAAATTATTGTTGATTTAATAATATATGTTTTCCATATGGATTATTTTAGAATAATTATGTATATTATTAATTGAAATATCGATTGTATAATGGAAGATATTTTAATATTCTAATTAATACTTAAATGATATATATTTGGTAATATAATTGTATTAAAAAAAAATTATAAAATTTAATATTGTTATGTTCAATGATTATGAAATTATAAAAACTGCCTCATATATAGATAGGTCAAAACAAAGAAAAGAAATAGTGAAAATTTTATCAAATGACAGTTTTAAAAAACCAAGTGACCTAGCAAAAGAATTAGATATAAGAACAAATCATGTATCTAGAGTACTCAAAGATTTAAAAGAAGAAAAAATAGTTATATGTGTAAATGAAGAAGAAAAACGAGGCAGATTATATCGACTTACAGATAAAGGAAAAGATGCTTATGATTTCATAATGAATAATATTGAAAAATAAGCACCATAAAACCTAAAAATTAAATGTATTGTGTTGAACCAATCACAGTCCTACTATCTAATCCTTCTTGTATACATAAAGGACAACGTGTACCTTGAACAACAGCAACACGGCCGTGTGTAGTACAATATCTTGTTTTTATCCTTCCACCACCGGACGAACTAGATGAACTAGACGAACTAGAACTGGAACTACTACTATGGGAAGAACTACTACTAGAACTTTCAATAGATCCACTACTTCCAGAATCAGAACTATCACTAGAACTTGCACTAGCTTGCTGAGCCTGTTGTTGGGCAGCAGCATTACTTGCAGCAATATCAGCTTGTTGTTGATTCCATAAAACAAGTGTTCCACCAATAATTGCAGCAATAATAACAACTGTAATACAAATAATTAAAACAGATTTACTAATTTTTGATCCTTTTTCTTCAGTTATATTATTAGGTGTGCGTATTCCATTTGCAACACTTGTAACGGTAGCTCCACATTTGGGACAGAATTGTGCGTTATTTTTTACTGTTGCATTACAATTAGAACAAGTTTTACTCATTTTTATTCTCATCCTCCTTCTTAATTTTAATCATTAATATGTATCATTTTTCAATAAAGTATATACCAAATATATATTTATTAAGTACTACTATATATTAATAATGAAAAGAAAATAACGGAGGTTTAATCAGAAAAAATGATTATATGTCAAAATTGCGGTTTTCAAAACAAAGAAAATGCAAATTTCTGTAAAAAATGCGGACAACCATTAAATTATCAACCAAAAATACAAAAACCACTAACAAAAGTACCAACTCCTAAAAAAACCGAAACAACATCAAGAAACATTTACTTGATTTTAATAGTTGCAATAATAGTAATCGCAATAGCAGGAATATCTGCAGCAATTATATTAACAAGCAACCCACAAACAAACACAAATACTGGGCTTGAAGATAATGGGGGCAGTGCATCATCAGAAAATGGGGGAATAAGTACAACTTCTAATGATAATAGTGGAAGTTCATCATCAAATAATGGAGTAAGCACAAGCACATATGTAATAAATGACTTCACAGTTAATTATCCATCGGATTGCACATATCAAAAGCATACTGATGCAAATAAAGTATCATTCCACACATCAAATGGAGGAGACCTTGGATACATAGAATATGTAAGCCAAACATTTTCAAGTGCAAGTGCAATGGCAAATTTCTTAAGCAACAGTGGATACAGCATAACAAACTATGAAGATACAACATTCCAAGGATATCCTGGAGCAGTAATACACGCAACCTATAATGGAAACCCAGTAACATTTCACTGCTTCGTAAAATCAAAAAACACAGGATTCATATGCACAATGGACAATGTAGCAAACAGTAATCTGTTATACGAAACATTCACTTTCAACTAATAAAATAAAAGGGGAAAAGATGATAACAAGAAAATACTCATATCTTGCAGGAAGTAACTTAACAAAAAAAGTAGAAGTAAAAGTAGATGAAGATAATTGTGTCGGATTATTATATATAAAAAATAAAGGATATGGTCTTTACAATACAAAAGAAGATTTTGAAGATTCACTTTTCATAATAGATACAAAAATGGAGCCAAATGATTTCAAAACAAAAACACAAGACCAAGAACAATTCATACAATTAGTAAAAATAAATTTAGATTTAATATATGCAGATAAAATATCAATGAAAACATATAATAAAAAACATCCCGAATATTTATTACTGGAACTCATGGATAACTTAGAATCTGCAGATTGTGAAATATTAGATAATAAAAATAAACAATCAAAAATTCTACAAAAAGGATTCGATAAACTAAATATAGAAACAATTAAAAGTTTCTTATGATGGAGAAAAACAATGTTTATAAATGTATATGTTGCAAATAAGGAAGAATTAGACAAAAAAGTACAAGAATTCTCAATGATTGGATATAATTTATATTCCATGACAAATGAAGAGGCATTATTAAAAAAAGAAAAAAGAGAATTATGGAAACTACTTTTAGGATTAATACTATATTTCTTATGGTATGATGAATACACAGCAAACATACAAATAGACCCAAGTCGTGCAGGAACAATAGAACCAAATATTCCAGACCCAGAAATAATCCCAATGTTTGGGGGATTTCAAAATACAACACAACAAACAAAAACAAACAATCAAAATAACAATTTAACTAATAGATATTGTACAGTTTGCGGAGAAAAAATATTAAATAAAGATAATTTTTGCCCAAAATGTGGAAATAAAATAGAATAGGGGATAAAATGGTAAAATATTGTACAGTTTGTGGATGCTCAATTCAGGATAATGATATAGTATGTCCAAAATGTGGAAACAATTTAAAGGAAGATGAAAAA
>CAZJLS010000047.1:11826-13722 GCA_964547125.1 uncultured Methanobacteriaceae archaeon
CAAATAAATAATATTCAAACTCAATCAAACACAGATTTTGAGGTAATAAATAGTAATTATAATAATTTTTGTCAGGAATGTGGAACACAACTTACAAGTGCTGATAATTTTTGTCCAGTTTGTGGAACAAAAATAGAATAAAGAAGGAATATTCTATGGCAAGATATTGTACAAATTGTGGGCGATTAAATTCAGATGATAATACATTTTGCACAAAATGTGGAAATATTCTACGAAATTCGAATGTAGAGGAGAATTTTAATGTAAAAAATGTGAATAATAATCAACACAACAATCAACATTTTTATTCATTAAATAAGAAAGACCATGGAGTTGCAGTATTATTATCTGTAATTATTCCAGGTGCAGGATATTTATATATTAAAGATGTTTCAAAATTTTTAATCTATTTTTTAACATTTTTATTCCTTGGTGGGATATCTTCATGGACATATTATAGTTATGAATATTGTTATGCTGATTATCTTTATCAATATTATCTGTATATGCATGGTTTATCTAGTGTCCGAGGAATATCCTATTTGAATCAAGCATACACGTTTCTTGCAGTAACAGTTATTATTTTATTAGTTTTAATTATAATATGGATTTACCAAGTATATAGGGTTCATAAAGATGTAAAAAAACATAATCAATTATTGGATATGCAATATGGTATGGCGGAGTAGTTTATGATAAGATATTGTGATAATTGTGGAAATACACTATCTGGTGATAATTTTTTCTATTGTCCAGTTTGTGGTTGTAAACTTGAGTTATTAAATAGTTATGAAGATAATTATAATGAAGGCTATGAGATTTTAGATGAAGATGGAAATACTGAGTATATTTATAGATATTTTGATAAATTAGTTTTATTTAACTATAAAAACTCCACATTTTATAAATTCATAGAAGATAATGAAATTACTCAAGAATTAGGTAAAAAAATAATTCAAGAAGTAATATCTCAGAAAGATACAGATGTTGAGAATAAAATCCGAATTTTAGAAGAGACTACTTTGAAATATAAAAAAATAAGGGATGATAGTTTAGCTACTTTATTAAATATTGTTGGTGAAAATTTTGACAGTGAATATGTCTTAAATCTTCAAAAAGAATATGATATTTCAAAAGAAGATATAGAAAGTATAATTTTTAAACTCTTAACAAATATTATAGATGGGGGGATAGTTTCTGAAGAAGTAAATTCTACTTTGCTCAGTTATTTAAGTGATCTTTGAAGATTTTTCACTCTTTTTTCTCATTATATATAATATATGTACCAAAATAGTAACAATTATAATACATTAATAAAATAAAATTATATAAAAACACTCAAATATTCATCTAAAAAAAAAACAACACAATCTATGAAATGAAATTAAATCATTTCAATCATTTTTTTAGTAATGAATCAAACTTAAATCCCAATCATAAAACATAAAGGGTGAGATAATGGAAAATAATCGATTATTAATAATTGCATGTGTTATAATAATACTAGTTGTTGGGGGATGTGCTATATTTTTCATGACTTCCCAACCTGCGAAATTAAATTCAATAAGTTATCAAGGAATAATAATCAATATCTACTCAAACAGCTTAAATGAAACAGTAAACAACGATACTATGTTTCAAGTAATAGATAATGATAATAATATTAAATACACTTATGAAGTCTGTACTGGAGCAAAAAGTGGAACAAATGCACAAGAACTTGTACGACAACATCAAGGAGTGGCTTATTTTGTTGGAAATTATACATATATTGTAGGTTATGCAACATCTCTTAATAATGAAACGGATTTTAATGCAACAGAAATTATATTAAATGTCACAAATGGAACATTAATAGATTTCAATGAACTAAAAGATAAACCAGTTCCTAGAACA
>CAZJLS010000048.1:0-13583 GCA_964547125.1 uncultured Methanobacteriaceae archaeon
AGCTGAAATGATTTTAAGAATTGATGATGTTATTGAATCTGCAGCATCTCCTGAAGACGCAGCTGGTATGCCACCTGGTGGAATGCCACCAATGATGTAAACACATCAAAAAAACACTAAAATAAACAATCTTAAAAGGAGTGTCTAGAAAAAATCAGATTTCTAGCACTCCTTTTTTTATAAAAAAATTTACAGAGGTTAATAAACCATGGATAAAAAACTAGTAAAAAATGCAAGAAAACCTGAAGGTGAATTTGGTGAAAAAATACTTGAAAGAATGAATAAAAGTCACGAATCATTAGCACAATGGGGAGTAAGCCACTTACAAATCAGCCCAACAGATATAATCTTGGATGTTGGTTGTGGCGGAGGAAAAAACATTAAAAGATTCGCGGAATTAGCATCTGAAGGAAAAATCTATGGTTTAGACTACTCAGAAGTAAGTGTGAATAAATCAAAAGAATTAAATAAAGAAGAAATAGAAAACGGAAAAGTTGAAATAGAACAAGGAAGCGTTTCACAATTACCTTATGGTGATGAAACATTTGATTTAGTAACCTGCTTTGAAACTGTATATTTCTGGCCAGATTTCATAGAAGATTTAAAAGAAGTTCATAGAGTTCTTAAAAACAATGGAAGTATATTTATTTGCAATGAAGCTGGTGGAGCAGATGAAGATAAGGAATTAATGAAAGAACATATTGAATTATTAAAAATGACATTATATAATGAAGAAGAATTAGGGGATTCACTTTTGTCTGCAGGTTTTAGTGAAGTTTTAACATTCAAAAAAGAAAAGAATGAAAAATTAACACACAAGGATACTGATTGGGTGTGTGCAATTGCACGAAAATAATAAATGCTATCTTTAAATTATTTATTCAATTATTAATTTAAATATTTACATTAAAAACTATAGGAATTATTTCACACATTTTTAATTATTTGATATGTAATTTGTATTGAAATTGTTTCATCCTTTAAATTTCAATCCAACAACATACATTTCTTTACTTTTTTTACGACTACTAGCAGGTTTAGTAGTTTTCAAAATTTTAAACTTACTTTTAAGATTATCAATAGTATTCTTATACTCACTGCCCTGGAAAACTTTCATAACAAGATTACCTCCAGTAACAAGCATATTATCGGAAATATCAATAACACAATTAATCAAATCAATACTACGTAAATGATCAATATCACGAATACCTGTTAATGACGGAGAGGCATCACTCATAACAACATCTACACTATCTCCTGTAAAACTTCTAATTTTATCTTGAACCTCAACACTGTTAAAATCGCCACGAATACGATGAAAATTATCAACACCAAATGGTCTAATACGATTCAAATCAACCCCAACAACAACACCATCATCCCCTACCTTTTCAAGAGCAACTTGGGACCAACCACCAGGAGCAGCCCCCAAATCAACAACACTATTTCCACTTTTAATAATCTTAAATTTTTTATCTAATTGCTTCAATTTAAAAGAAGCACGTGATCTATAATCATCTGCTTTAGCTCTTTTATAATAAGGATCTCTTTTCTTTTCAACCTGCCAACGACTGCCCATAAATTAAATACACCTTTTATTTTTCATTTGAAAGCTTCTCTTGAGCAAATTGCAAACCTGAACAAACAGGATTACCTACTTTAAACACTTCCACTGCAACATTTTCTCCAGTAACATCAAGTATCATAACACTTGGATCAGATAATCTTGGAACAGTAGGACTGCCTGGATTTACTAATAAAACATCTTTTATCTGTTCAATCATGGGAACATGTGTATGTCCAGAAACTAAAACATTAACATCTAACTCTTTGGCCATATAATATAATTGCTGTGTATCTCCTCTGGGATTTATATATCCGTGATTTAATCCAATACGAACATTTTCTACAGATGTAATTTTTGTTTTAGATAGATTTAATCCATTAAAAGCATCCATATTCCCTTGAACTGCAACAACAGGCGCAATTTTTTCCAAATCTTCAATAACACTAAGCTGACATAAATCTCCAGCATGCATTATTAAATCAACATCTCTAAACACATCAAAAACTTTATTTGGAATTTTATTACTACGATTAGGAATATGAGTATCAGAAATTAATCCAATTTTCATTTATTAAGTTCTCCTATTGGTTTTTACCAGTAACCCAATTATAAATTTCTGTAATGATTCCAATATAATGTGTATTTTGCAGATTTACCATGAAATCTTCAAAACGGTCATCTAATTCACGAGTATAATTAGGATTATTATAGTCACTTTCTGTAAAATAATGTATTTGGACAGAATAATTCGTGTTCTCTTTTGAAAAGACATATGTTACTCCAACACAATCCCAAGTAGTATTTGTATTACGTGTAGGATTTTCAAAATATTCTCTCGATACATTAACTCCTCCAAGCATAACATTACTTGTATTCAGAACAACATAATTTTGATCTTCAGCTTCCATTAACAAATCTCTGGATAATTGCGTTATATGATCTTCGGGCCAATCTTCCCATATTTCCCAAACAACATATCCATTTGTGAAAGATTTATTTGATTTTTCTTCAGTTAATCCCATTTCATCAGTTGTATTCCAAGCTTCAGGAATTATAATTCTTGTGTGTCCAAATTCTATGTATTTATCGGTGGTAGCTGCTAAGAAATTATTAATTGCTCCTAAGTTCGCAATAAGAAATATAAATATAACAATAATTAAAACACTCAAAACTTTATCTTTATTCCTCATATTTTTTCACCTATCATTTTTTTCAGTCTCCTTTATGTTCTGTTTTTGCCCATGTTCTTTCTTTTCTTATTATCATGGTGTATAATGTTTTGAAAAATAAAGGTATTAAATGGAAGCAATATAACCAATAAAATACTAAGTCTTTTAAAAATTGGAAGTATCTTTTATCGTCTCTGAATAATGATATGGCAGTTCCTGGTAAAAATGCAATCGCTGAAATCACACCTATCTCAATAGGTGCTTCCATACGAATAACTGTAGGTAATCCAAATAGGAACCATGCGAGAAAGTTCACAATAAATATTGCAAAACCGATGAATATAAACAAATTAAAGGCATATAATGATACATGTCCAAGTATTCCTATTTTTTCTACAATGCTAATGTGGCCAACAATAATTCGAGGTGCATAGATAAATAAGGTTTCAAAGTTACCTATTGCCCATCTTACTCTTTGTCTCATGAAGTCGCTCCATTTAGTCACTGCTTCCTGGTAAACTGCAACTTCTGGACAGAATCTTATTCCTTTACCATTCAATAAAATTTTTATACTTAAATTCAAATCTTCTGTTACTGCAAATCCATCCCATTTTCCTGCACTTGTTATAGCATCTTTTTTAACGAACTGGCCATTTCCTCCAAGGAATCCATTAAATCCTATTGTATCTTTTGCTCTTAAAACTGTTGCAAATCCTGAAAATTCGACTTGTTGCATATTTGTTAAGAAGTTATGATCTTTGTTATACATTTTAACTCTTGATTGAACACCCACTACATCTTCATGATTTAAGTAGTTAATTAGTACGCTTAAGTATTCTGGTTTCACTCTGGTATCTGCATCAAATACTCCAATTATGTCTCCATGAGCTAGGATTAGCGCATCATTTAATACAAATCCTTTACCTTTTCCAGATTTTGGAGGTTTTCGTGTTACAATTCTTAAGTTTTCAATTTCTCCTTTTAAGTTGGATAATATTTCTCCAGTTTTGTCAGTAGATCCATCGTTTACTACGATTATTTCAAAATTCTTTTCACCATCCAATTCATATTCCATATTTCCTATACTTCTAACTGTGGATTCGATTGTGTATTCTTCATTATGTGCTGGAATTATGACGGATACGAATGGAGGTATCTCATAAGGAATTATTTTTCTTTGTTTAGTTAAACTAATTATACCTAATGTTAACATTAATACTGCAGGTATGAATACAATCCATTGCATGAATGTTACATTTCTTTGTATAATTCCAGTTATTATTAAAAAGATTGATAATATTAATAAGAGTGTGGAGTATAGTTTTTCTATTCCTAATTCTATATTTTTTTCTTGAAATCGTGTTTCTACTTTATTAACATGTTTTAAATCGGTTTTATGTTTTTTTAATACGACTTCCATGGTAAATTTCATTTCATCTTCTTTATAGAAGTCAAATACAAATCCATAGTTTGTTATTAAAAATTTGTTTTTTTCGATGTCTGAAGTATCTGAGAATATATATACTAGGGGTATGTTGTATTTTGATAGTTCTTCTCCAGTTTTGATTCCATCTAATTTTCCATCTAAATCAATACTTATAAAAACTAATTGGGGGTTTAATTCTTCTATTTTTTCAAGTAGTTCTTCACTGTTACTTGAAATTCCTAATAGTTTTCTTTCATTTTTTTCTATTGTTGTTTTTATGGTTTCGATGGCTTGTGTATTTTTACTTAATATGTATATTCCTGTTTCATCTTCATTTTTTTTATTAAGTAATTTATCATACCTTTTTGAATCTAGGCTTGAGAATTCTTTTTTAGCTAGCTCGTCTATTATGTTGGTTTCTGCTTCCTCGGTTGGGTTTTGGTTTGTAAGCTGTGTTTCATTATTTGGGGTGTCTTTATCGGCCATTTTTTTATTTTTCTTGTTATTTGCTTTGTTTTAAGGGTTTTTTTATTGGTCTTTCACGAATCCATGTGCTAAATCTATTTTTTCAGCTTCAATTTTATGTCTTGTTATTGCAACATCAATATTGTGTTTTATTGAATCTTTATTAAATGGTTTGGATATGAATGCGGATGCAGATGAGTATTCTAATGCTTCTTGGAATGTTGCTTCATCAGAGTTTGCTGTTAAATATATAACTGCTAAATTTAGTTCTAATATTTTTTTAGCAGCTTCTATCCCGCTCATTTCTCCTTTTAAGTTTATATCCATTATAGTTAAATCTGGGCATAATTCTGCTGCAGTGTCGATTGCGTCTTGTCCATTATCAACTGTATCTACTACTTCGTATCCTAATTCTATTAATGTGAATTTTAAATCTAATGAGGTAATTGCTTCATCTTCTACTATTAATATTGTGTTACTCATTTTTTTTTACACCTCTTTAATTTGAATTTTTGTTTATGCTTTCAGTTACAACATCTTTTAATTCTTTATGTTCTTCTTTATGTACTATGAAATGTTCTATTGGAAATTCAACTTGGAAACTGAATCCTTCACCATCTATTATTTCATATTCTCCATCAATTTGACCTATTAGTGAATCTAAAAGCATTGTTCCTAAATTTCCTTTACCTTTTTTTTGTTTATCAATTCCTACTCCAGAATCATGGTAAAATAAGATTCCTTTGTGTTTTGTACCTTGTTTTATAGTTCTAAGTTGACTGTATATCTTTTTTTCTCCTTCAAAAGAATCAGGGAATGCATATTTTACTGAATTTATTATTAGTTCATTTTCAATCAGTAATAATGGGGTTATAGTGGTTCCAGATAAATATAATTCATCTTCTACATCAAATCCAAATTGTATGCCTATATTTCCATATAAATCTTCAGCATTTTTCTTGAATGACTCAAAAAAGCTTGATGCTAATATGTCTCCAAAATGTTTGTCTGAATACATTTTTTCGTGTATTAATGCCATAGATGAGATTGATAATTGCATTGAATTAACGATTTCTTTAGGATTTATCCCAAATCTTTCTTGTAATCTTATTAAACTTGCAAGTATTTGTAGATTGTTTTTAACTCTGTGGTGAACTTCTTTTAAGAGAACATCTTTGTCGGAGCTCATTTCATTTAGAATTAATTTGTCTTCAATGTGTTCTGTGTTATCATTTACAACAACTAATAAACAGTCTTCTCCTTTGAAGTTTATATTGAAGTATGAACAGTCCATACATCTTAGTGTTCCTTCTTTGTTGTAATAAATGTTTTCCATCATTATATGTTGTAGATTACCTTTTTCTATTTCAAGTAGGTTGTCTGCATAGTTTTGATATGCTTCTTCGAAATTTAAAATACCATCAAATATGAGTTTTTTCATTTTTCGGTAGTCGAATGTTTCATCATTGATTTGTTCTCCTACACTAAAGAAATTGTAAAAACCTTGTTGGAATCTAAATTTTTTTTCTTTGAGGGATAAACATATTACAGCAGTATCTGCATTATGGGCTTCTAATTTGTTAAATGATGTTTTATAGGATAATCCCATTTTTGATAACATTTCAACTTTTTTAATTAATTCTATTTCATCAAACAATATACTTCAACCTCTTTTACATCTGTTTATGTATGGTACTACTTAACTTAATTAATTTTTAATCTAATATTTTAGCTATTATTAATTTATTGTTTTAGTATAATATAAATCTTGTTATATTTTACTTTATTTTCTATTAAGAATTATCATTTTTGGGTAAAAACAAAAACAAAAATAGATTTTTTAATTAAATTAGGGATAATTTTATTAATTGTTTATTATCAGATATTTAATTATATATTTAATTTATTATATGTTATCATTTTATAATGAAAATCTAGAAATGGAGATTTAAAAATGGGCGAAATAAAAAAAGAAAATATATTAAAAATATTGGATGGTTATGACAAAGAAAACATAACTATAGCGACTCTTGGAAGCCATACAAGTCTACATATACTTGAAGGGGCTAAAAAAGAAGGATTTAAAACAGCAATTGTATGTGAAAAAGGGAGAGAAATCCCATACAAACGATTTGATGTTGCAGACGAATACATAATGGTGGATAAATTTAAAGACATAGTAAATGAAGAAATACAAGAAAAGTTACGAAAATTAAATGCAATTGTAATACCTCATGGATCATTTGTTGCATATGCAGGTTTAAATAATGTAGAAGATAAATTCAATGTTCCAATGTTTGGAAACAGGGATATGCTCAGATGGGAAGCAGAAAGAGACTTAGAAAGAGAAATACTAGTAAACGGAAATATAAGAATACCTCAAAAATATAACACTCCTGAAGAAATAGACCGAGAAGTAATGGTAAAATTCCCCGGAGCAAGAGGTGGAAGAGGATACTTTGTAGCAGGCTCACCAGAAGAATTCAACAAAAAAATAGAAGCAATGAAAAATAGGGGATGGATAGAAGACGAAGATGTTGAACAAGCACATATTGAAGAATATGTGGCAGGATGTAACTATTGTATACACTATTTCTACTCAGCATTAAATGATGAAGTTGAAGTACTTGGAATGGACACTCGATATGAATCAAGCATTGATGGATTTGTTCGAATGCCAGCTAAAGACCAACTAGATATAGATAAATCTCCAAGCTATGTAGTAACTGGTAATCACCCTGTAGTAATTAGAGAATCATTATTAACTCAAGTATTTGACTTGGGGGATAAATTTGTAGAAAGTGCAAAACAATTAGTAAAACCAGGTTGTAATGGTCCATTTTGTCTACAAACATTAGTAAATGATAATCTAGAAGTAATAGTGTTTGAAACCAGTGCACGAACTGATGGTGGAACAAACACCTTTATGAATGGATCACCATACAGTCACCTTAAATATGGTGAAGGTATGAGTATGGGAAGAAGAATTTCATTAGAAATTAAAAACGCATTAAAAACAGATAAACTAGATAAAATAATAACATAAATATTATTTTATCTTATTTTTTAATATTTTTACTAGTTTTCCTATTTTTTTTATTAAGTTTCACTTGCTTTTCAATTCTTTTTTTACGATTAATATAAACTAAACTGCCAATGAAACCAACAACAAATCCCATAACAAAAACAAAAACATAAACTAGTAATATGAATTCAAAATAATTCATATTGAGAGTAATAGGTCCTAAAATATTAAAATGAATTGCTAAAGCAATAGGGATGGCACCTATACCACCCATTATACTTCCTATAATTTTATCTTTACTGATATATCCAATAATAATTAAACCTATGGCTGCAAAAGGACCCAACCAGTCTAAACTATAATTGTATGCAATAACTGTGATGATAACAGTAAAAGCACTGGCTAATACAAATTCCATCCATTTATAGTTGTAAAACCAAATCTTAATTTTATCAAAATTCATATTATTCTCTTAATTTGTATGTTTTTTAAGGAGCATACTGCCAATTCCGCCAGAAATACCCATAATAATCATATAATAAATTAAATTTAATAAAATTGTTATAATACTAACAGTTCCAGATAAAGTAAAACCAACCATTCCTCCAAAAATACCACCTAACAAAGTTGAACCAGTAGTAGTCATGATTATAAATATAATTCCTGAAATAATGGTTCCTAATGCACCTGCTATTGCAGCATTAGACATTCCATCCCAAAAACCATTTTTAACCATAATTCCAACTATAAAACCCACAACTAGTAAGCCAATAATTTCAGAATTCGGCATAAAACTTTTAACACCTATAGCTAAAATAAATCCAATTATAACTGCACTCCATTTAACCATAAAAAAATTCCACCACTTAATAATTTTAAAACTTAAATTAGTATTATGTTATTTATTATTTAATAAGCTATTCCTAAATAAAAAAAATCTTTATCTTAAATCAAGGATAAATTTCGTCATCAAAATAGTTCTGTTTTTTAATTTTCTCTTTAACTTTATCACGTACGGCTTTTTGCATTCTCTTACTAAATTCTGCTTTATCTCCTTTAGCTAGTACATCTAAATATCCTTTACTTACAAGATTATATGCAAAAGGTGTGGGAATTAAAGTATTTGTACTAATAATTTCCATACTTCCATTTTCAATCCATTCTAAAACTTTACGGGCATTATTAATATCCATGTAATCTTCAGTAGCTTCACGTTTTGCTTCTTTTAAAATACTGAAATTATCATCCATTTCTTGAACAAATTTCAAAAGAATTTTACCTCTCACTTGTTGTCTGCCTGCAGATTTTTGATTACCTTTATAATGTCGCAGTGTCATTAAAGAACGACCTGCACAATGGCGAAAACGACTAGCAAGAGTTTCAGTTTTATCCAAGGATTTTTCTAACATTTCCGCAATATTATCACTCGTTAACTGATTAAAAGAATCAAGGCCATTAATCTTCTTATCACTACTTAAATAAAAACCATTATCACTAACACTTATACTAACATCCCTTTTGTATACATTTAAAGCAATGTATGCAACAGCTCTACTTAAAGCATCATTTGTTTTTCGTCCAAAAAGACTGTGAAAAATAACAAACTTCCTATCTCCAAATCCTTTATAATGTTCAACAACAAGTTTTCGGGTGCTAGGAATAACTGAATAAACATACTGTTCATGAAAATATTCATAAATTGCATTAGCTGCAAAATCATCAAGATAAAGGTATTCATGAATAAAATCTATTATTTCTTCCTTACTTTGTGAATACTCAAATTTACCTTCCATTAAAGATCTAAATCGTTGAATATCTACAGCTAAATCAAAAGATAATGGTAAATGTTCAGAATACCATGAAGGTATACTTGGAGGACCTTGGGCTGGAGTAACATTGATTGTCATCCCTCTACCATAATTAAATCTATAAATACGGCCGCCTAAAACAAAAGTATCTCCTTTTTTAAGTCTCTCCATAAAATCTTCTTCAATATTACCTACAACTTCTCCATCACATTTCACTTTAACTGCACTGTGATCTGGTATAGTTCCAATATTGGTACTATACAATACACGAGCCATCTTACCTCTTTTTCTAAAAACTCCTTTATCATAGTCAATCCAAATTTTTGCATAAACATATCTTTCTTCAAGAGCAATATACTCGCCTGCAAGATAACTTAAAACATCTTCATAATCGTTGCGACTTAAATCTTTGTAACAATAACTTTTACGTATAATGTCATAAGTATAATTAATGTCACATTGATTTTCAATACTCATACCATATAATTGTTGGGCAAGAACATCTAAACAATTATTAGGAATTTTAATATTATCGATACGTCCTTCTTTAGCATTTTTAAGCAAAACAGAACATTCCACTAATTCATCACGATCAGTTACAATAATCCTTCCTTTAGATTTAGCATGTAATGCATGTCCACTACGCCCAATACGTTGCAAAGCTCTTGAAACACTTTTGGGTGAATTAATAAGTATAACTAAATCAATATAACCAATATCAATACCTAATTCTAAACTAGTTGAAGAAACAACAACCTTCAGATCTCCGTCTTTTAATTTATTCTCAGTTTCAAGCCTAACCTCTTTAGAAAGTGAAGAATGATGGGCCATAATATTTGCACTATTATAATTTTCAGGATATAATTTCTTCAAATTATACACAAAACTTTCGGTTCCGTGACGAGTATTTGTAAAAATAAGTGTAGTTTTATGGGTTTGTATTAATTCATCAACTAAATCATACATTCCCATACGAATATCTTCATCATCTGCAAGAATAATATCATCTACAGGAGATAAAACTTCCATATCCATATCTTTTATATAATTAACGTCAATAATCTTACAATCGCGCTCAACACCATATTCATAACCAACAAGGAACTTAGCAACATCTTCTAATGGAGAAACAGTAGCTGATAAACCAATACGAGTGTAATTACCAATAAGATGTTGTAAACGTTCTAAACTTAAAGATAAATGAACGCCTCTTTTATTTTCAGCAAGAGAATGTATCTCATCAACAATTACATACTTAACATTACGTAAGTTCAAACGAAACTTAGGAGCAACTAACAATATGCCTAAAGTCTCAGGAGTAGTAATGAGAATGTGTGGAGGTTTCTTAAGCATCTTACTACGTTCATATTGACTAGTATCTCCCGTTCTAACAGCTTTACGAATACCTAAAGACTTACCAGCAACTTTTTCAATACCTTCTAAAGGCATATCTAAATTTTTCCAAATATCATTATCCAATGCCTTAAGAGGACTAATATAAATACAATAAACTCTATCCTCTAATTTATCATGCTCTGCAAGAAAAGTAAGCTCACTAAGAATACTTAAAAACGCAGTTAACGTCTTACCAGACCCAGTAGGTGAACTCACAAGAACATTCTCATGGTTATGAATATTCATTATAGCCTTCTTTTGGGCAGGGGTGAAGTCATCAAAAACACTATCAAACCATTGACAAACCCAAGGATGGAGATTCTCATAAATCTCCCTTTTACTATACTCCTTATCTTGATAACTTATCATACTACTAAAATAAAATTTCTATTTTTTATAAAAAAACATATTAAATAATAAAATTGATAAATAATTTAATATATAATCATTTTTTCATATAAATAAAAGTAATTAGGAGAATAAAAATTTCTATGACAAATAAGTTAAATTATGATGAAGCATTAAAAAATTTAACAAACGATGATGTTAAAGTACGAAAACAAGCAATAAATAGTTTAGAAGGAATAAAAGACGAATCAGCAATAGATCAATTAATAAAAGCAGCAACAGATGAAAACACACAAGTAAGATTCAAAGCAGCAGAAATACTTGGAACTATGGGGACTGCAGCAGTAGATAAATTAATAACACAATTCCAAAAAGAAGAAGGGCAAAAGAAAAGATACATAGTCTACGCACTAAAACAAACAAAAGATGATAAAGTAATCCCATATCTTGTAGAAGCAACTGAAGATGAAGATCCAATTGTTCGAAAAGTAGCAATAAGAGGATTAGGAGAAATTGTAGCAAACGACAATATAAATGACATAGCTAAAGGATTGGAAGATGAAGATTGGGGAGTTAGACTTGCAGCAGTTCATGCTTTAGGTGATTTAGAAATAGAAGAAGGTATAAAACTAATTAAAAAAGCAAGAAGAAAAGAAAAAGATAAAGACTTTAAAAAATCATGTAATAAATCAATTAAAAAAGCAGAAACAAATATTGCAAAAATAAGATTCAATATACTTAAGGAAAAAAATATAATAGATACAGATATTAAAGAATTAGGGAAAACTGCAAAACAACAAGATAAAGCAATAGTCAAATTTATGAAAGACCATGCAGATAAATTTGTAGACGGAACAGTAATTTTTAAAGAAGAATAAAACAATATTTTTTTTATTCTTCTAAAAAAAAATTAAAAAAATAAATTATTTTATACAATACATATCAGTTCTACGATTCTTTAAAACAGGAATCTCAGAGCGTATTTTTGATATTAAACTCAAATCAATTTTTTCAACAATTAATTTTTCATCATACTCTGCTTTATTTATAATATTTCCCCAAGGGCTACAAATTAGGCTATGTCCATATGAATGATAAGAACTATTTTTGTTTAATGCTGGAGCAACACCAACACTATATACTTGATTGTCCAATGCTCTAGATTTTAATAATGTTTCCCAGTGACTTGGTCCAGTAGTTAAATTAAATGCCCCGGGGTATATGAGAATATCAGCTCCTTTTAAAGTTAATAATCTTGAAAATTCAGGAAATCTTAAATCATAACATATGCCTAATCCTATTTTACCCCATTTGGTTTCAACTAATGTAAATTTATTGCCTGCAGTTAAAGTATCTGATTCTTTAAATTTAATACCTTCTTTCACATCAACATCAAATAAGTGCATTTTACTATATTTGCCAATAATCTTTCCTTTGTTATTAAAAAAGAAACAAGTATTGAAAATATTATTTTCCACTTTTTCAGGGATGCTTCCGGCAATAATATGAATATTATAATCTGTTGCAATATTTTTTATAGTATTTAATGTTAAACTATTCTCTTCTTCTTCACCATATTCTATAAACTTCTTATTTTCGTAGGGGCAGTTAAACATTTCAGGCAATACTGCTAATTCAACATTTTTTTCATGGGCATTATTTAAAAACTTTTCTGCAGTTTTTAAATTAGTATTTTTATCATCTATGACATTAATTTGACATAAACCTAATGTTAATTCATCCATTTTAATCATATTCTAAAAAAAAGTTGATAATAAAAAAGTAAAAAAAAGTAAAAAAAAAGTGGTGGATTTAAAAAAATATTGAGTTATTTATTTTTTTTTAGATGAAATGAATACTTTCAATCATCTTGTTGATTTCAGGAGTGTAAACAGCACTTAAATATAAGTTTTCACTCTTATGGTTATTAATAACCCATGTATAGTAAGTATTGTCATGAATTACACAAATATATCTTGAATAACCATGTCCTGTAGTATTAATAACAATGTCTGTTGCATTTTCTCCATTAATTGTGATATTTTCAACACTTATAATTTTTCCTTTAAGTGAGTGTGCAGTATGATTAATACTATTTTTAATATCATTTAATGTTATTTCACTATTATTAACACAACTAAAACCAATTACTGTACCATCTCCAGTACGGAATGCTATTTCACCTTGATTACTTTCACCACTAGTACTATTATAGTGTGTCCAATTAGTCGGGAAGCTAAATACTACATCAGCGCTAGTATAATTGCCCGCACCTAATACTGGTTTATCTTGGTGGTGATTACCAGATTCAATTAAACCTCCTGCTGCAACAATAATTGCAAGAGCTATAATAATTATAACAAAGATTCCAATAGTT
>CAZJLS010000049.1:0-13306 GCA_964547125.1 uncultured Methanobacteriaceae archaeon
ACTGTTTACATTATCTAATTTTGCAAATATCCATTTGTCCATTGGATTTAAATTATCTTTTACTTCTTCATAACTTATGTTTTCATCAAATATGTGCATACTTACAAAACGGAATGCATTCCAGAATTTTCTTAAGAATTTATATCCATATTTTATATCATTCCAATCAAATGGAACATCAGAACCAGGTATACTGTTTGCTGCCCATGTTCTTAGCGCATCTGCACCATATTCTTTAACTACTTCATCTGGTGCGATTACATTTCCACGAGATTTACTCATTTTATATCCATCCTCACCAAAGACCATACCATTTATTACAATATCATCAAATGGTTTTTCTCCAGTTAAAGCTATTGATCTTAGCATTGTATAAAATGCCCATGTACGTATAATATCATGACCTTGTGGGCGAATTGTACTTGGGAAATGATTTTTATATGATGGGTCAGGCCATCCTGCTATTGATAATGGACTTATTGAACTGTCCATCCATGTATCAAGCACATCTGTTTCTCCAATAAATTCTTCACATCCACATTCACAAGGTTCTTTTGGAGCATCTATTGTTGGATCTATTGGTAAGTCTTCTTCTTTAGGAAGTATTACTTTTCCACAATCTTTACAGTACCATACAGGTATTGGTGTTGCGAATAATCTTTGACGTGATATACACCAATCCCATTCCATATTATCTGTCCAGTTAAGTAAACGTGACTCCATATGTTCTGGTATCCAATTCATTTCATCAGATGCTTGTTTAACTTGTTTTATTAATTTTCTTACACCTATAAACCATTGTTTTTTAACTAATATTTCTATTGGTGTTTTACATCTCCAACAGGCACCTACATTTTGATCAACATCTTCTTGTTTTACTAGATAACCTTCATTTTTTAAATCATTAATTGTTTGTTTTGAACATTCTTCAAGTGTTAAACCTTCGTATTTTCCACCAGCACTTGTTATTAATCCTTGTTCATTAATTGCTTCAATTATACTTAAATCGTACTTGTTAACCCATGATACATCTGTTTTATCCCCAAATGTACAAATCATTACTGCTCCAGTACCATATTCCGGGTCAACTTCAGTATCTGCAATTATTTTCACTTTTTGATTAGATAAAGGCACTTCAACATATTCACCAAGTAAATGATTGTATCTTTCATCATCTGGATGAATTACTACTGCTACACATGCCATCATTAATTCCGGACGAGTTGTTGCAATTAATATTCCTTCATCTTTTGGATTGGAGAATTTCCCATCAGAAGGTATGTATGAATTGTCATCAGGCTTATTTGTAATAGTTCCTGCTGGAGGGAAATTAACATAATTTAATTTAGTTACATTATCACTGTACTCAACTTCTGCAAATGCAATTGCTGTTTCACAACGAGGACACCAATTAACTGGATGTATTCCTTGATAAATTAAACCTTGATCATACATTTTAAGAAAACTTAATTGTGTTCTTCGTTTGTATTCTGGAGTCATTGTAATGTATTCTCTACTCCAGTCTTGTGAGTAACCTAAGCTTTTCATTTGTTTTTTCATTAAGCTTATATTTTCAGTGGTTAAATCTACACACATTTCACGGAATTCTTGTAAAGGCACATCATTCTTTTTAATATTATGTATTTCTTCAACTTTAACTTCAGTTGGTAATCCATGACAATCCCAACCTTGAGGGAATAACACATCATATCCTTTTTCTCTTCTGTAACGTGCATTAAAATCAATGTATGCCCAATTTAATACATGTCCAAGGTGAATATTACCTGTCGGATATGGTGGGGGAGTGTCAATTATATATCTTGGTCTGCTTCCATCACCAACATACTTATATATTTTCTTATCATCCCATATTTCTTGCCAATGCGCTTCTCTTGTATGATTATAATCTTTTGGAATATCCTGATTAGACAATTTAAATATATCTCCTATTAATAATAAAACAATTAATTTATAATATATTAATATATTTTTTCTACATAACATAAATATTATAAGGTCAACTAATTAATATAATTAAAAAATATATATAAAAATATTATAAAAAAATAATAACTTAGGAAAATTAATATTATGAATTTACTATGGTTTTGGATTGCAGTTGCACTAGCTATAAGTGATGAAATCCATGGCAGAATAGTTTGGAAAATTGGACAAGACTTTTATATAATCCTTGCCGGAGTAATTGATAAAACAATGGCATCAATAATCCAAACATGGATTGTTCATGAAGTACTAGAAGCAATATTTCATTTTATACTTTTAACAATTGTTTTTCAATCTTTACAAATAGGATTTTTAGCAGCACTCATACATTTTACTTTAGATTTAGCGCATAGTGCATATCCACACCATATACCCCCACTTGCACATAGATCATTACACTTCCTAGTTGAATCAATATTCTTTATGGGAGTTTATGGATTATAAAAAAAACTTAAAAATTATTATTTTTCAGGAGACAATAAATAATGCCTGTAATAACATTTGAATATGACGATTTAAAAGAATTTGGAATAGATATAGAAAAAGAAAAACTTATAAACATAATACCAATGATGGGAAGCGATATAGAAGACCATAATGAAACAGAAATTAAAGTAGAATTCTTCCCAAATAGACCAGATAATCTTAGCGTTCCTGGAGTTGCCAGAACATTAAAAGGATTTATAGAACAAGAAACAGGCTTACCAAATTATCCAATAACACCTTCAGATGAAAAAGTTTATGTAAGTGAAGAAGTTGCTAAAATACGCCCATATATTGGTTTTGCAAAAATAGAAGGTGTGAAATTTGATGATAATAAAATAAAACAAATTATGGACTTTCAAGAAAACTTACATTGGGTAATCGGAAGAGATCGTAAAAAAGTAGCTATAGGAGTCCATAATGCAGATGTTGTTAATGCTCCATACTATTATATAGCAACTGAAAAAAATGAAAATAGTTTCATACCATTAGAAGAAAATACTCCTTTCACTCCTGAAGAAATCTTAAAAGAACATGAAAAAGGAGCAGCATACGCCCATTTAATAGAAGATTTTGATAAATATCCTCTAATAAAAGATAAAGACGATAAAATACTAAGTATGCCTCCAATAATAAACGGAGAATTAACCAAATTAACAAATGATACTACTAATCTTATAATTGATGTGACTGGAACCGATGAGAAAGCAGTAAATCAAAGTTTAAACATAATATGCAGTAGTTTTGCTGAAGCAGGTGGAAAAATAAAAAGTATGGAAGTAATATATCCTGAAAAAACAATAATAACTCCTGATTTAACACCAAAAGTAAAAAATGTGAGTGTATCAACAGCAAATAAATTAATAGGTATAGATATAACTGCACAAGAAACTAAAAAATTATTAGAAAAAGCAAGAATGGGTGCTGAAATAATAGATGATGACACACTTAAAGTGGAAATTCCTGCATATCGAACAGATATTTTACATGAATATGATCTTGTAGAAAATATAGCAATTGAATACTGTATAAAAAAAATACCCTCAGCATTACCAGAAATGTCAACAGTAGCTTACGAACACAATTGGTTCAAATCTGATAAAACCATAAGAGAATTAATGATTGGATTAGGATATCAAGAAATAATGAGTTTAATGTTAACTAACGAAGAAAGCCATTATGAAAAAATGAACCAAGAAGAAACCGACCATGTTGAAGTATTAAGACCAATAACAATTGACGGTACCATGATTAGAGAAAATCTTCTAAATACCATATTAGAATTTTTAGAAAATAATAAACATCAAGATTTACCTCAAAAAATATTTGAAATAGGTGATGTTCTCTATACCGATGAAACAAAAACCTTAAAAGTAAGACCTGGTAAAAAACTTGCAGCATTAAGTTGTCATTCTACAGCAAACTTTACAGAAGCTAAATCTTTAATAAATACTGTATTAGAAAACTTAGGATACAAATATACAATCATTGACTCAGAAAATACAAGTTTTATAAAAGGTAGAGTAGCTGATGTAGAAGGAGAAAGTGAAAATAGTAAAATAAAAGGAGTGTTTGGAGAAATTTCTCCAAAAGTAATAACAAACTTTGAATTAGAATATCCTGTTGTAGGATTTGAAATAGAATTTTTATAAATTATTCATTATTTTAGTGAAATTTTCTCCTACAAACTGACAATATTCATCACATTTACTTTTATCTTCACCATTATCTGTTAATTTACAACATTGGATTGTTCCATATTTTTCTTGGAAGAATTTGAGTAATTGTTTGCTGACAACAACATTTTTGGATTCATCATCAGACAATAATAATCCTAATGCTATTATTGCTCCAGTTAATGCTCCGCATGTTCCTTCATCAAATGTTCCACCTATTCCTCCTGAAAATCCTTTACCTAAACTCATTAATTCTTTTTCTGTGAATTTTGTTTGGTTTGAACATATTCCTGTTAGTACCGATTGTGAGCAACTTTTTTTGTTGTCTCTGTAATCTTGTATTTTTGTTTTTATTTCGTTTTCGTTATATTTAGACATTATTCAAAACCTCATCTTTTTTTTATTGTTTTATGTTTTTTGTTTTTATTTTACTAAACTTTTTATGTTTGGAGCAAATGTTAGATTTATTTTTCATTCACCTATTATTGTTAGGTTTATTGTTCTATTGTTTCTTGGTCCATCATGTTCTATTAGAAATATTGATTGCCATGTTCCAAGGTTTATTTTTCCATTTTGTATTGGTATTGTTTCTGTTGTTGGAAGTATTAGACTTTCTAAATGTGATTTTGCATTGTTGTCTATTGTGTCATGATTGTATTCTTTGTTTGGTATTATTTCTTTTAGTGTGTTGAGAATGTCTTTTTTTTAGATTTTCTTCATCTTCATTTATTATTATGCTTGTGGTGGTGTGTTTTGTAGATATATTTATTATTCCATTTTTTATTGTGTTTTTTATTTGTTGTTGTATTAATGGTGTTATATTTATTAGTTCTGTTTTTTTGTTGGTGTTTATTTGTATTTGTTTTTGTATTATCATTTTATTTTTCTCCCTCTTTTTCTAATCTTATTATTTTTAATATCTAATTTATTATTTCGATACTTAATTACATAAGTATTTATTTAATCAAATGTATGTTAAATTATTTAAAAATAGTTTTTGAATATTAGTAAAAAAGGTAGAAATAGATAGATAGTGAACTCAAAATTTTAAAAAATAGTAGAAAAAATAGGAGAAAAAAATATTCTCCTTAAAAAAATAAAGACAAAAATATAGTTAATTATAAACCAAAGGATTTTTTAAGTAAATCAGCGTTTACATAACCTTCTTTGTATAATTTACCAGTAGTTAAATCATTTATAACTACTTCTGCAGGAGCAAACATTCCTTTGTCGATTTTGTAGAAATCAAATTCAGCTTCTTTAAATACATCAAAGAATGGTTTACCATATCCATCAGCTGCAGATGATGGTAATTTTGCTGCTACACTTGCAATGTCATCTCCTTCTTCAGATTCAATATAATAATAAGTTCTTCCACCGAATAAAACTGCATCATTTGTTTTACCCATAGCTTTTAATCCATCTGGGTCAATTGGAGCAATAGGTGCAATACCTGCAGCATGTTTAACTTTATTAACATCGAATTTTAATGCTTCTAACATTTTGTAAGTACCATTTTCAACAACACGTCCTGCAATTTGTATAGATCCTACAAGACTGGATGTTGGAGCTACTAATAAAAATACATTACTTACATCAACTTTACATTCTTCTGCAATGTATTCTGCAACTTCTTCTGTTGGTAATACATCAGATTCTAAAGTTAATATTGCAATATCTGCATCATCTTTATAATTTATTTCTTCATAAGTTTCTGCAGGTTTTAAGGATAATGCTCTAGCTGGTCCAGAACCTAATGCAAAGAAATCACCTACACTTACAGACCATCCTGCTTTTTGTGAACCTAATGTAGAAATAGATGGAGAGTCAGTTTTTATTTTTACAGAAGGTAATGCGAATTTTTCAGATAAGTCTCCAGGTATACTTATACCTACATCTGCTAATCCTCCAAGACATACTTTAGTATATAATTCTCCTGCCTTGAAACTTCCAGTAACATTAACTCCACAGTCTAAAACTGTAGCACCATTACTTAACTGAGATACTTCAATATTAATTTCTTCAGATTTTTCAATCATTACGTCAACTGTCTTTTTAGCTTCTAAATTAACACTTACCATAATTTAATGTCTCCAAAAAATAATAATAATTTTTTTAATTTTATGTATAAATTTTATAAATTTGATATTAAATATAATTTAAGGTTTAGTAACTTTAACTTTTTCTGCTAGTTTAAGGTCATTTTCATAAATATGAGCACTAATACTGTGTATAGTGATTGGACCAATATGAATATTTGATCCTAACTCTTCAGAAACATAATGTGCAAGATATGATAAACCTACAGCATTTGGAAACCATGCCCCAAAAATATCATGACTACGCCAAAGCCCTGTAGTGTATAATGTATTATCACGTATTTTAAAATCAACTAATATCATACAAGGAACTTCATCAACTTTTGTATCTGCTGTTGGATCCCATGTGACACTTATAGCACGACGTGACTCTTGACAATTTTTTAAACGATCAATTGCTACACGTATTTGATCAATACCTTTAAAGTGTGCTCTTAAACGATTTCCATAAGTGTAAACAAAACCGGGATTTTCTCCACTGATAAATTGTTCAGAATATTTTTCAAGTTTGTCTCCTTCCCAAAAATATCCATCTGGAATACGTATATTATCTAAACTTGCTATTTTATCTCCAAAACCAAAGAAATCTCCTCCTGCAACATGAAATGGGTCTTTTATTGTTGCTAAAACATTTAATACTTCTTTAGTTTTAGAACCTCTTTCATCATCTACAAAATGTCCATTTTTTACTATATAGGATACTATTTGCTCCCAACAGTCTGCTATTTGTTCTCCTTCAAATCTTTTTGGCATAAAAAAATTTAACTCCTTTTTTTATAATTTTCTATTTAATTTAATCATAATATTTAATTTATCTTTAACCATAGGCAATGGTATTTTCTTTAATCCACAATCAGGGTCAAGTATTAAATCCTGACTGCCCATTATATCTATTCCTCTTTTTATTAATTTTTCAACTTCTTCCTCATTATCAAGTTTTCTTGATGCTGAATTTATACAGCCAAAACCAATTTTTTTACCATTTAAATATTCTCTATTATCTTCTAAAGTTCTGATATTACTATTATTTCCTGCAAATTCAAAATCTAATATGTCTACATTGAATTTTGCTAAGTTTTTAAATACTTTTGAAATGTCACCACAAACATGCATTGCAGTTGGTATTTTTATATCTTTAGTTATTATGTTTATTGCTTTTTGAGCTGTTTCTAAGTTTACTATGCCTGTTGAGAGGAATGGTTCATCTATTTGTATATATTTACATCCTGTTTTTTCCAGTGCTTTCGCTTCATGTTTTATTGCATGTGCATAGTCTATTATTGCTTTATCTTTGTTTTTGTAAAATGATTCTATATGTGAACTGTATATTATTGTTGATGGGCCGGTTATTATTCCTTTTACCCCTTTATTTTCTATTTCTTCTTTTGATAAGTTTGATTCATTTATTAATTCATTTAATTTTTTTTGAGCTATTTTAACATCTTTTACTGTTATTTCTTTTGATGGTTTTTTGATTTTACTAGTTATGAATGATGAATTATTTTTATATGTAAATCCAGGAATATGTTTTACAAATAATCCTACCATATCTCCTCGGACTTGTCCTTCGGTTATAATGTCTATTCCTAATTCGAATTGTAATTCAACAATTTCTTCTATTGCTTTTTTATATGAATCATATAATCCAAATGCTTTTTTAAATTTATCTGAAATTGTTTGTGGTTTCTGAGCTTCTATTGGGAAGCTTCCAACTACTGTAGTAATCATAATTATTAAAAATAAGTTAATTGTATTTAGTAAGAAAAAAATTATTATTTTTTTCTTGGTTTATTGTTTCGTAATTTTCTTATTTCATCAATATCGTTTTTTTCAACTGGTAATTCTATTGCTGCGGTTCCATGACATGGTTTTGTGTATGTTATAACAACCGTGCCTTTATCTTCATTAATACCTACTGGTATTGGAGGTATTCCGATAATACGAACTCCTAAGATTTTATCTCCAGGCTTAACATGGATTACTTCTTTAGAATTTTCATTTATTAATTTTTTAGCTTCTTTAAATGATATTTTTGATGCAAAAACTTTATAATCATCAGATTGTTGAAGATAAGTATCTAAACAAAAAGACATAACCTAATCTATTCTCCTAATTTTTCAATATATTTATCAATTTTAACTCTAAGTGGGGTTGGGTTATGGTAAGCTCGAGCAGCAATAATATTTGAGTCTGTTGATTCTTCAACTTGATTTATGAAATCATTTACAAGAGTTTCTTCTTTTTGGAATATGACTGCTACTGATTCTGTATTCATCATATGATAATATGTTACATAGTATTGTACTGCTGCATCTTTATGGATGATTCCAACAAGTAAATCAAATTCAGTGTCTTCCAATTTATTGATAAATGAATCTATATTGACCATTTTGTCAGTATATTGTTTTTCAGGATCTGATACTTTTAATAGTTTTGATGCTGCAGGGTTAGCTGAAATTGTAACTTCATAACCTGCTTGTTTTAATTTATAAGATGTGTAAACTGTAATAGCTGTCTGTGCAGGTGCTTCAGGACAACCAATTAGTAATAATGCTTTTTTCATAATAAACCTCACAATAAAAAAAAAATATTTTAAAAAATTAATCCGACCTTTTAAGCGATACTGCATGTCCCCAAACTAAAGCTGCAAGGAATATGAAACATAATAATGCTGTACCATTAATAGTCCGATTAAAAATAAATAAACCAATTAATCCCTGAGTAATAAATGCCGTGAGCGACCCTATCAATAAAACTTCTTTACCTAAGAATTTTTTATTGTTTTTCTCTCGTTTAGCACGATACATTTGTAAAATTTTCAAACCAACAATGACTGTTAAAACAACAAATGCTATTAACAATATTAAAGTTAAATAACCGAAATCATATGCATAACCAAATGTACCGGGCAACATATAATCAATAATATCCTTTTTCGACACTAATAAACCAAAGAACATTGGGAAAGGTAAACCAAAGAATAAAATAAATTGCATAGGTAAACTAACATATCCATCAGCAAAACCTAAACCTGTAGAACCCCAGTATGAAGAGTTTTGGACATGCCCTATAAGATTAGTATTTTGAAGTACCATTTGGATACTTGATAAACTATTCTGTTCAATACGTCCAATACGTAACATAGGACTGAAAACTTGCATACCTGTTACATTTGCAATTAGTTCTAGCAAACCAAAACTGGCTGCTGCAATTATAAGGAAAATAATAATACGTTTAAAATTTAAAAAAGATTTGCGTTGGAATGATTCTGAAATAATATAATAACCAATAAACAAACCAATAATCCATAATAACAAGAAGGACCTATGCATTAATCCTCCAAACACTGTTATTAATAATAATAACAAGTAAACAATACGTTTTAAACCACCAATTTCAACACCTGAACGTTCCATAACTTTTAAAGATGCTAAAGCCGTGATGATTGCTAACAAAGCCAAAGGCCCAAAAGTATGTGTAAATTCATGCTGTCCAAACGATAAAAATAAAAGTCCAATATCTGCTGCGAAAAGTAACGTGAACACTATTGATAAAAATAGTGATAAGAAAGTAACAACACTTAAAGATAAAGGCACTAGATTAATAATAAAAACCATACTGGAAAATACTATTAATGCAATCTCAATAATAAACTGAAAATGATTCTGAGCAATAAAAGCCATAATTTAATTACCTATCCCAAAATTTTTTAAATTAAATGGACTGACCGGGATTTGAACCCGGGGCCTCCGCCATGCCAAGGCGACGATCTACCATCTGAGCTACCAGCCCATAAAAAAAATGTAAATTTAAAAAAATTTTCTAACTATATATAATTATATTATAAAATAATACTTAAAACTTTATGAAAAAAATAATTTTAATAAAAAGAAATGAAATTAAAAGTTGCAAATTACAAGCATAATTTAATAAAAAAAATAAGAGTTAGTTTATTTTTTATTTAAGTCATAAATGTTTTCTACAACTATATTGAATAAATCATCATTTTTTACTGTAACTGGTTTGTGTGGATTTACTATGAAGCTTAATGCTTTATGTATAATGTCTTCAACATCATTTGATCTATACATTAAACCTTGATTTATGTAAAATTTATCTACTGATAAACATGTTCCAGGATAACACGATATTACTGGTGTTTGTAATATTGCTGCTTCACGGTTCATTGTTCCTCCTGCACCAATTACTAAATCTGATTTTTTAATTATACTAGATGTATCGACTGGTGTTTTAAGAATAGTTACATTTTCTATTCCTTCAAATATTTTTGCCTGTTCTTTGAAACGAGGAAGTATTAAAATATTTGCATATTCTTTTAAAACATCCACAATTGGAGATAATACTGATTTTTTACAATCTGCATCTAGATAACTTGCAAGTGAAGGTTCGGGTCGCATAAATATTGTTTTATTTTTAACCATATCTAAATTTAAGTCTTCAAAGATGTTTTCATTGTATTTGAATGTTTTGAAGTGCATTAATTCAGAGGTTCCATTATATTGTAAAATTTTATTTGGATCTGCACCGTATTGCATTAGTTTCCAAATATCTATTATTTTTGGTGCGATTATACGTGAACATAATGGTAAAGTTAGTTTATTTGCTGCTACCGCATGTTCATTATCTAGAACATATAAACTTGGTATTCCAAGTCCAAAACTTATTCTTGGAAGTTCAATACTGTGTTTAGATACTGCTACATCGATTTTTTCCCCTGATATTATATCTACAAGGTCTGTTACTCTTTTTGTACTTTCTTTTAGTTTTTCTTCTAAACTCACACCATGTTTTCCAACACTTGTGAATTCAATATTATACATATCAAGGAGTTTATGAATATCTCCAAATTGACGAGTAGTTACAAGAACATCTTCTCCTTCATCTTGTAAGTGTTTTATAACATCTTTAAAGAATCTTACATGTGGAGCATTTGATATATCAATCCAAACTTTCATATTAAACCCTCCTTAAAAATTTTAATAATTTTTTTTATATTTTTTCACTGAAATTTTTAATAGTGTCAATTACTTCTTTTAATCCTTTTCCTTCTTTAAGGCTTGTTGCAATTATTGTTGCATCTGGATTTAATTTTTTAGCATCATTAACCATTTTATCAACATCTGCACCTACGGCATCTGCAATGTCTACTTTGTTAATTATAATTAAATCTGATGTTTGGAAGATTAATGGGTGTTTTTCAACAGTATCATCTCCTTCAGTAACACTTACAACAACTACACGCATATGTGAACCTAAAGCAAAATCAACAGGACAAATTAAGTTTCCCACATTTTCTATAATTAACCAGTCAATATCTTCTAATGGCATGTCTTCTAGTGAGTGTTCAACAAGATGTGCATCTAAGTGACATTCCTTACCAGTGTTCATACCTACAACTGGAGCATTATGTTTTTTAATACGTTTTGCATCAAATTTACTTATAACATCTCCAGCAATAACACCAACACGTTCATCTACAGTGTCAATAATATCCTCAATAAGTGTGGTTTTACCAGAACCTATAGCTCCAACAAAATCAACACAAAATACATTATTATCTTCTAATAATTTTTTATTTTTTTCAGCTAAAGCATCATTTGCTTTCATTATATTTTCTTGAACTTCAATACTTGCAACATTATGCATTAAAAATCACCTTCAATTATTATTTTTTTATTTATCTTCTTGTTCAATCATAATTTTTTTAACAATAATATCTCTACCATTTAAAACATTAATCCGTGGAGTATCACATTTAGGACAACGTATAATTGGAGCATAATGATCTAAACCATCAATATCAACATTACCATGATAGTCACATTCCTTACATTCAATTTCAACAGGAATCTCATTAACAATAAACTCAGCATTCTCAGCAATAGAATCTTCCTTAATAACACCTAAAAGAAAATTTAACTGCTCAGGATTGATCATAGCCAAATGACCAACCTCAACAACAACTTTAGTAACTTCAATAGCATTATTCTCAGTTGCCGTATCCATCACAGTCTTAAAAATACCTTGAGCCATAGATAATTCATGCATATTATACTTACTCCCCTTTCAAAGCAGATGCAATAATACCTGCAACACTAATAGAACTAACATCAGATTTAATAGTATCAGTACCAGCCAAATCACAAGCACCCGCAGCATAAATCTTCAAAACAGCATCATTAACAAGAGTTGGATGAACACAACAAACACTAACATCACGAGCACCATTATCCTTCAAAATACCAATAGCATTAACAATAGTACCCCCAGTAGCAATAATATCATCAACAACAACTGCAGACTTACCATTCACTTGACGAATACCCTCTTCAGAAGCAATTTTAGTCTCCACCTTATCAGGACCTAAACGAACTTTACTTAAATAAGTAAAATCACAATCCAAAATACTAGCAATCTCTTCAGCAAAACCTAAAGCACCTTTATCAGGAGCCACAATAACCGGATCACTAATATTATCCCCAATATACTCTGCAATAGCAGGCATAGCAGACAAATTACGAGCAGAAATACTGAAAAAATCCCTCACACTATCTTCATGCAAATTAATACTAATAAACTCATCAGCACCTGCATCAACAATCAACTCAGAAACAAATCTAGCAGAAATACACTCACCAGGATTAAATCTAAGTTCCTGTCTCGCATAACCCATATAAGGCACAACCACCTTCACCGAATTAGCATTTAAACTTTTCAAATTCTTAATTAAAAATAATAACTCTACAAAATGTTCATCCTGTGGAAAACTAGTGGACTGAACAACTATAACATCTTCATTCTCCACATCACCTTTAACTCTAAGATAACGCTCACCATCTGGAAATTTCTTAGTCTCCAACGGACAAAACACACAATCTAACTCTTGTGCAACCTTAGCAGCTAAACTCTGAGATGCAGAACCGCCTATAATCAAAATTTCTATCACCAAAAAAATAAATATTATAAATTAATATTATAAACATCTTTATAGAATTAATATTTAATAAAATTTTACAAAGTAAT
>CAZJLS010000050.1:0-256 GCA_964547125.1 uncultured Methanobacteriaceae archaeon
CAAATTTATAAGAATTGCTTTTTTTACAAAAGTTTTTTTCTCAAAAAAACATATTGCAATTTTTTAAATTAAATAAAAAATATACAATATTGCTTTTTATTTTATTTGTAATTCTATTTAAATTTTTTTTAGAAAAATTTAGGATATCCTAATCTTTTAAATAATAAATGTATTCTTATTTCTAAAAATAAAATGTCAATATTCATATATAATCTGAAAATAATTGATTAATATAATAAATAAAATTTTAAAAGGG
>CAZJLS010000050.1:266-13289 GCA_964547125.1 uncultured Methanobacteriaceae archaeon
ATATGCTCCTGTGCACGATACCAGGAAGAATGCCAGGCAGCCGCTCATAAGGCTCCAAAAAAATAAACTAAATATTCATATAAGAATAATTCCTAAATAAAAAAATTAAGATAAAAAAATTCTAAAGGACGATAAAAAAAATTATGGAAAAAAATTCAAATATTGAAATGATAACAGGTGACCCAAAAAAAGCTATAAATAAATTAGCATGGCCTCTAATAGCAAGTATGGTATTAATATTTTTAAACAATATAATTGACAGTATATGGGTGGCAGGACTAGGATCCCAACCTCTTGCAGCATTAGGATATGTCACACCATTATTTATGGTATTGGTAGGATTTGGAAATGGAATAGGTGCAGGTGCAAATTCCCTTATCTCACGTTATATTGGTGCAGAAAAAATAAAAAATGCAAATAATGCAGCAATACATTCTGCAATTTTAAGCGTAATAGTATCATTAGTTCTTTCAATAATTTTTATCCTATCTTTAGAAAGCTTATTAAAAATAATGGGGGCAGTATCTGTTTTAAAATATGCAATGGATTATGGGATAGTTGTATTTGCATTAACATTCGCAATTTTAATGCCGCCAATATTTGGAGGAGCATTTAGAGCAGAAGGAGATATTAAAAGAGCAACAATCCCAATAGCATTAGCAGCCATTATAAATATGATTTTAGATCCAATTTTCATTTACACATTCAGCTGGGGCGTAGCAGGTGCAGCATTTGCAACAGGATTAGGTCCATTTATAAGTCTTTTACTAATGTTCTATTGGATTTTTGTAAAAAAAGACACATACTTATCCTATGATTTAAAATACTTCGATAATAATTTATCAATGTATAAAGATATTCTAGTTGTTGGAATACCTGCTAGCTTAGAACAATTAATTATGGCAATTCTTGCAGTTGTAGTTAACTTTATGCTCACAATAGTATCTGGTCCTATAGCAGTTGCAGTTTATACTGCAGGTTGGAGAGTAATATCATTAGGACTCTTACCGGCAATAGGTGTTGGAACAGCAGCAATATCTGTAGCAGGTGTAGCATACGGTGCAAAAAAATATGAAAATATAAAAATAGCAACAAGATACTCAGTTAAAGTAGGATTAATATCATCAATAATAGTTTGCATACTCTTATTCATATTTGCAAAACAAGTTGCATTCATATTCTCATATTCAGAGGCAAGTACAAGTCTAGAACCACTAATAGCCTCATTTATCCAACTAATGTGTTTATTCATATTATATGTTCCATTCGGTGCAACGGCTGGAAATGTATTTCAAGGACTTGGAAAAGGAACAACATCTTTTATCCTAACAACAATAAGAGAATTAATCCTAGTTTTAATATTTGCATACTTATTAGGATTTGTATTCAATTTAGGGGAAACGGGAATCTACTATGGAATGTTACTGGGAGGTTTAATAGGCTCAGTAATAGCATACTCATATGTTGAAATCTATATAAACCGTTTAATACATGGAAAAATCAAAGGAAGCACAATATAAAAATAGAAAAGGTGGAAAAAAATGACAGATAAATTAGTCGCATATTTTTCAGCAAGTGGAAATACAAAAAAAATTAGTGAAAACTTAGCAAATTTAATAAATGCAGATATATTTGAAATAGAACCAAAAGTAAAATACACACCAGAAGATTTAGACTGGACAAATAAAGAAAGCAGATCAACAAAAGAAATGCATGACAAAACATTCAGACCGCCCATAAAAACAACAATCAATACAAATGAATATAAATCAATATTCATAGGCTTTCCAGTATGGTGGTATACAGCACCAACAATAATCAACACATTCATAGAAAGCATAAACACAGAAAACAAAACATTCATACCATTCTGTACATCTGGAGGAACAGGAATAGAGGGATGTCAAAAAGACCTAGAACAAACATACTCAAACATAAAATGGGAAAAAGGTAAAAGACTAAGAACAGGAAACCAATCAGAAATAAAAGACTGGTTATAAAAATTAAAATTAAAAAAAGGGTGCATATTATGGACATATTCGAAGAATGCGAACTAGGAAACCTAAAACTTAAAAGTAGAATAATAAGAACAGGAACATGGGAAACACAAACAGAAGAAGGAGGATTTCTAACACCTGAAGTATACAATAGGTATGAAAATATTGCAAAAAGTGGTGTTGGAGCAATAATATCTGAAATATTTGCACTAGATTCAAAAGATAGATTCTACCAATACTCAACAAATGCAAACTATAAACGATTTATCAAAGATTATAAAGAAGTAGCAAGCATAACACACTTATACAAAGTACCACTACTTGGACAATTAGCATTCTTCTACTATAACGATGGAATAAACCAAAAAGTAGAACCTAACGACATAACAAAAGAAGGTATAAGACACCTACAAGCAGATGTTATAACAACTGCAAAAAAATTTGCATTCGCAGATTTTGACGGCATACAAATAAACATGGGAAACAACTTCTACCTTGCAAGATTCATAAACCCCTACTTCAACCAAAGAAATGATAAATATGGTGGAAACACATTTAATCGCTTGAGAATAGTTTTAGAAATAATAAAAATAATAAAAGACAATTTCAACCTCCACATAAACTGTAGAATAAACCCAATTGATGTAAGAAAAGGAGGAATAACAAAAGAAGAAAGCATTGAAATATGTAAACTATTGGAAAAATACGGAGCAGACAGCATACAAACAACAGCCCGCACAATATCAAATGTCTATGAAAATGGAGACAAACACCCATTCTTAGAATATGCAGATAAACTAGCAAACGAGGTTAAAATTCCAATAATACTTGGGGGAACATTAAGAGACACAGAAACAATAAATGATATTTTAAATCATACAAACATCAATTTCGTATCAATGGCAAAACCATTTGTAGCACAAAATGACTTCTTAATAGATTGGAAGAAAAACGGTAAAGGAACATCAATATGTCAAAACTGTAACAACTGTTACAGTAAAAAAACAAGCACATGTTTTAAATATTAATTTAAAGTTTTTACTTCAAAGATTATGAAAATTAAAGAAAAAGATGTTAAAAACATACTAACTAAATCAAATTTACCAATCGCAGGATATACTGTCAATCCATACATTGGTTGCACACATGCATGCAAATATTGTTATGCAGTTTTTATGAAACGTTTCACAGGACATAAAGAAAAATGGGGAGAATTTTTAGATGTGAAATATTGGCAACCAATAAAAAAACCAGAAAAATATAATAAAACAGTAATGATAGGTTCAGTAACAGACGGATACAATCAATACGAAAAAGAATATAAAAGAACAAGAGCATTCCTAAAAGAAATGTTAGACAGTCAAATAAATTTAATTATAACAACAAAATCCTCCCTTGTAGAAAGGGACATTGACTTAATAAAAAAATATAATAATCCGCTTGTATCCTGGTCAATTAACACATTAGATGAAAAATTTAGAAAAGATATGGATTTAGCATCACCTATTAAAGACAGAATAAAAGCTATGAAAAAATTCCACAAAGAAGGAATCAGAACAGCATGTTTCATATCTCCAATATTTCCAGAAATAACAAATGTATTTGATATAATTAATGAAGTAAAAGAATATGCTGATTATATATGGTTAGAAAATTTAAATTTACGGGCAGGATATAAAGAAACAATATTAAATTATATTGATAATATATATCCAAATCTTTATGGTTTATATGAAGAAATTTACTTACATAAAGATAACACATACTGGAAAGAACTAGATAAAAAAGTTAAAAAATTCTCAAAAGAAAATGATTTTATGTATGTTATTGATGAAGAACCATTCTACAATAATCCAACAAAAAAACCTATAATAATCAACTATTTTTATCATAACAAAATAAAACAATCAAGTAAAAAAAAAAATAAAAATTAATTAATATTTTCACGAATAGTATCAATAAAACTCTGCCAACTAAGTTTTATAATACTAGTAGTCTTTTTAGATCTATTAATTCTTATAATATCTCCAGTTTCAATTTTTATAGGTTTACCATCATACAACACATAAGAGGAAGTATTATCTCTAAGCTCAGTAATTTTTATTTCAACACAAGATTTATCAGATAATACAATACTACGATTAATAACAGTATGTGGAGCAATTGGAGTTAAAGTTAAAATTTTTGCAGTAGGATCTACAATAGGCCCTCCACAAGATAAATTATATGCTGTAGAACCAGTTGGAGTACATACAAGAATACCATCAGCAGTATATGAATTAATAAGTTTATTATCAATTATCGCATCAAATCTAACAACACCAAAAGTATTCTTAGATATCGCAATTTCATTTAATGCTTCAGGAATTTTAATAACATCACCATTTTCTTTTAATATTTCACCTTCAAGCATCATCCTCTCTTCAACATAATATTTACCATCCAAAATATCCTGTACTGCTTTTTCTAAATTTTCAACATTAATATCAGTTAAATAACCTAAAGTTCCACAATTAATTCCAATAATTTTACTTTTTTAGATAATTTTGCTGATTCAAGAAATGTCCCATCACCACCAATAGAAAATATAATATCTGCATCTTCAACATTATCTATTATTTTCAAATTTAGTTTATTAGTTAATTTAATTAATTCTTCTTTAGTTTTAATTGCAATATCTTTATTATTATCAATATTAATATAAATCTCCATAATATTATATTTACCAATTAAAAACTATTTATAATTGTTTTTTTCAATATATAATTTAATGAATTTAGAAGAAATAATATACAAAAGAAAATCACACAGACATTTTAAAGATGAAAAATTAAATGAAGATATTTTAAATAATATTAAAGAATATATTAACACAATTGAACCATTATTCAATATTGAAACTAAATTCAAAATTATAGATAAAACAGATATTAGGACACCTCTTAGATGGTACGCACCACATTATATTGCAATTTTTTCAAAAAATTTAGAAAATTATCTTATCAATGTTGGATTTATTTATCAACAAGTTGATTTATACTTACAATCTAAAAGTTTAGGTTCATGTTGGATTGGACTTGGAACTTATACTGGGGAGAAAATTGAAGACTTTGAATTTATAATCTTCATTGGTTTTGGAAAAGTTGAAGGAGAAATATATAGGAATATTGATGATTTTAAAAGAAAAAAATTAGAAGATATTTCAGATAAAAATGATGAAAGATTAAAACCTGTATTATATGCTCCATCTGCAATTAATGGTCAACCATGGTATTTTAAACATAATGGTGATGTATTAGATTTATATCAGGTTCAACCAAATATTATTAAAAAAAAATTTCTATCAAAATTAATAGATATTGATATTGGAATTGCATTAGCACACTTATATATTGCAAATAAGGATACATTTGAATTTTTTATAAAAGATAATCCTCTTAAAATCAAAAAACACAAATATATAATAAGCATTAAAATATAAGATTTATTTTATATACAAATTTTTTTGTCAAATATTAAAATTTAGTCATACGCTCTTCAAGTAAAGATATTACATTATTAATTAAATCTTTATCTTTTTCTGTTTTATTTAAAACAAATGTAGTGATTTCTTCAGCTCTATTCTGTTTATAATCTGGATCTAATTCTTCACCAATACTGTCCCATAAATCTACAGCCCAATTTTTACCAGCATTATAAACAGCATCAATTAAAGTCACTTCTCCATCATGTACACGTATTAAACGAATATCCTGTTTAGGTTTGGATTTTTTACCTTCTTTATTACAATCTAAATATAAACCATTATCTAATTCTTCACTATAATCTCCAGCTTTAACAAACTCACCAATTATACTATAACCATTTTTAACAGTTTTATCTAAACCTTCAACAGTTTTTAACCATCCGCCATTTTTTCTAAAATCTATGCTTGGATCAATATTTATTAATTCTTCACACCAATTAAGTATCATATGGTATTATATTTTATTAATCCATATATATATTAAATAGAAGTAAAAAAAATTTTTTTTAGGATTATAATTTTTTTTGAGGTAAGAAATGATAACAAATGAATTTGAAGAGTTAATAAACAAAAATATTGATAAATTAATCAATAAACATTATAATACTGGTAGTGATGAATTTTTAACAGAATTAAAAATGAGAATATGGGATTATGTTAATACTGTTTCAAAAGAAGGTGTTGATGCTGAAAAATTAGAGGAAATAATAAACAATATTAACAATCCTGAGGAATTTATAAAAGAAACATATAATCCTGAATACAAATGGGAATTAAATAAAATTGTATCTGAGGATTTGTGTAGTAAATGTGGGACTTGTAGTATAGTATGTCCTAATGGACTTATTGATTTCACAGATCATCCAAGTATACATGAAGAATGTTTACGTAATGGTAATGGAATGTGTTTTGAAGTTTGCCCAAGAACTTATTCTGCAGGACACCAAATAAGTATAAGAACTAAATTAAAAGAGGATTATTATTATGGCGATTCTGAAACAGAAGGACAATCTGGAGGTGTAGTAACAAGTTTCCTAGAAAAACTATTAGATGATGGTGAAATTGATGGAGCTATTGTAGTTGGTGGTGAAAAATGGAAACCAGTAAGTATGCTAGTGCAAAATAGTGAAGCATTAAAAGATACAAGAAAAAGTAAATACACAATATCTTCAATGGAAGCAATGAAAGAGGCAGGAAGATTAGGACTAAAAACAGTTGCTATTGTAGGACTTCCATGCCAAATTTCAGGGCTACGAAAACTCCAATACTTCCCTTATATTGCAAAACATGATTGGGAAAGAGGAAAAAACGGGGAACCAGTTAAACTTCCGGAAATCAAATATTTATTAGGTTTATTCTGTACTGGAAAATTTGATTATGAAAGTGTGAGAAAAGCACTCAAAGAAGAAAATATAAACATAAATGATGTATTAAAATTCAATGTTGCAGGACCAAGCTTACAAGTAACAACAAAAGAAAAAACATATAAAATTAAATTAAATGAATTAACAATGAGTCCTGGATGTTTAATGTGTCGTGATTTTGATGCAAAACTTGCAGATATAAGTTTTGGTGAAAAAGGTTCAGAATCAAAATATACAACAATAATCATACGAAGCCAAAAAGGTGAAATAATAAAAAAATATTTCAATTTAAAAGAAGGAGTCAAAGTAGAAGAAATTACAAAAATGGAAGATTTCAAAAGAAAAAGATTCAACAAAGAAGTAGAAAAAAGAAAAAATGAAAATAAATACAATTCATTCTATTACTTAGGAGATCATGGTGGAGTAGGATACGGACAAAATGGTTACAATTTCATAAGATACAAAAGTTCTGCTTCTGGATACTATAATCCAGAGGATGTAATAAAAATTGCAGAAATAGTTAAAAAATATGATGGAATTGTTAAATTAACAAATCGTGCAGAATTTGAATTGCAAGAAATTAAACCAGAATATGTTGAAGATTTAATAGAAGATTTAAATAACACACCATTTGTAAATGGTAGTGAAGGACCTCTTGTACGTTCTACATTAGCATGTCCGGGTAAAGGACATTGCCTACTTGGTTTAATAGATACAACTGCATTAAATGAGAAAGTTGAATCATTCTATGCTGAAAGACCAGCAACATACAAATTCAAAGTAGCAATTTCAGGCTGTCCTAATAAATGTGTAAGGCCATCTGTCACAGATTTCGGTATTAATGGTGTTAAATTCCCAGTAACTAATGATAAAAAATGTAATGGTTGTGGTCGTTGTCAAGATGTTTGTAAAGTTGAGGCTATAGAAGTTAGAGGAGATACTTCTATAATCAATAAGGATGTATGTATTGGATGTGGTAAATGTGTTGGGGCATGTCCTCATGATGCAAAAGATGTGATATTTGAAGGTTATTCATTATTTATTGGTGGAAAAAGTGGTAGAAAAGTAGTTGAAGGTTCACAATTATTTGTGGAAACTGAAGAAGAGCTACTTAAAACATTAGATAATGTATTAAAGTTATATGATAAATATGGTGAAAAACCTCAAAAAGAACGTTTAGCAGATACAATGAAACGAGTAGGTGTAGTTTCATTTTTAAATGAGCTTAATAATATGGATTAAGCTCTTTATTTTATTTAGAACATATTTCTTTTTCTTTCATTTTTTATTTTATTTAATAAAATAATTAATAGTAAGTTTTTTTTATTTATTCACATATATTATTACTTTTGGTAAATTTTTTTTTATTGTGGTATTATGGAAAAATTATTAGAAAAATTTGAAATTAAACCTAATAATCTAAAATATTATGAAATAGCTTTCACTCATTCATCTTATGCGACAAATAATGATTTAGATTATAACTATGAAAGATTAGAGTTTCTTGGAGACACTGTATTAAGTACTCTTGTCTCCGTATATTTATATAAAATGCATCCTGAATTCGGTGAAGGAAAACTTACAAAAATACGTGCGAATTATGTATGTCAACAAGCATTAATTGTTTATTCTCACCGTTATGATTTAGATAAGTATATTAAAATAAATTTGGATGATAAAAGAATAACTGATAATGAAGTAATAAGTATAACTGCCGATGTTTTTGAATCATTTATTGGTGCATTATACTTGGATAAAGGAATAGATGATGTGGATGATTTTCTTAAAAAAACTGTATATCCATATATTGAGCAGAAAAGAATTTTCTTTTATGATTATAAATCAACATTAAAAGAGTATGCTGATGTTAATGAGGCTGAAATTGAATATATTGTTATGAAAGAGTATGGTTTACCTCATGATAAAACATTTATTATAAAAGTTCATGTAAATGGTGAGAAATTAGGTGTAGGTAAAGGTAAAAATAAAAAAGATGCAGAACAAGAAGCTGCTAAAAAAGCATTGGCTAAATTAGGTGTTGAGGGTTAAAAAAATGACGAATTTAGATAAAGATAATCTTATTAATGCTTTAAATGAGATGGAAAATGATTTACGTTTATATCCAATAGAAGATGGTTTGGAAGATGATATAATTGATTATATCGATGGGAAAGAATTGTCTGAATTTGAAAAATTGGATTTAGAAAATAGAATTGAGGAATTCTTTTATTGCACACAATTAAAATGCAGAACTAATGCTTCTTTTTTTGCTAATGGTTTTGAAGTATTTTTCACAAATATAGATATTGATTTGAGGAAATTAATACATTTAAAGGATTCTTTTCCTAAGTTCAATAAGATTGAGGTTATAAGTGAAACTGAACAAGGTTTTAATATGCTTGGTGTTCGTTTAAGTTTATAATTTTTTTATCTTTTGTTGGAAGTATACTTCCGATAATATTTTTAGAAAAAAATAAATAACTATTAAAAACACAGATTTAGAAAAACTAAAAATTAAAATAAAAAACCTTAAGAATTAATTCAATCATTTACTCTTCAATTAATAGATTTAAAATAAAATGGAGAATAAATATTGGATTTTTATTTAAAAAAAGTTTAAATACTAAAAAATTCATAAGTTATAACGATATTATTATAATATTCTTCAATTTTTTTTTATGAGGCGCTATTAATTATGTTGGAACAATACATTCCATTTTTGGGATTAATAATATTTGGAAATATAGAAAACTTAATACTCTCATCACAAGGAGTAGTAGCAGGAGCAAATCCACTAAAACTTGCATTACTAAGTATTGCTGTGGTAATTATTTGGTTATTTATTGGAACAGTTGGAACACAAATTGCAATGCAATATGCACATATCATAGAATTTATTGGAGGTCTAGCAATATTTATTCTAGGTTTACAAGCTATGATTGAATCAGTAAGAGGAGAATAAGTCTTATGAGTGATGTAGATGTAAGCCATTTTGCAGGATTAATAATATTTGGAAATATAGAAAACTTAATTTTAGCATCACAAGGTGCAGTTGCACATGTAAATCCAATTATTCTTGCAATATTAAGTTTAATTGCAGTAAGTATGTGGTTAGCAATAGGAACATTCGGAACAAGAGTAGCAATAAAATATGCAAGACATATAAACTTCATAGGCGGACTCGCAATATTTATTCTAGGTTTACAATCAATGCTTGAAGCCTTTGGAATATTATAGTTTAAAAATAAGATAAATATGTTTGAAGATGATAAAATCTACAATCTCCTAATAACAAGGGGAGAAAATGATAAAAATAATGAATATGCACAATTTACAGAAAAATTATATTCAAGACCAGATTTTTTATGGAAAGAAACTGCAATAGGAACAACAGATTATAATATAGTCCCAGAAACATTTTTTGAAGATATAGATGCAATAATATTGCTATCTGGTTTATATGAAGATAATAAAGAACAAATGGATAAAATTGTAAAAATTGCAGAAGATAAAAACATAACTCTGGTACTAGTAAGACCATTTGGAATGGAAGAAGTTCCATTAGAATTAGAAAAATACTCTGATGGTATTGTAGGATGGAATGCTGCCTGTATAATTGATATGATAAAAAGTACTGACGATTTATAAAAAAATGTTAACTGAACTTTTAGCACCTGCAGGATCATATGAAATATTAGTAGTGGCAATAAATGCTGGAGCCAATGCAGTTTATATTGCAGGTCGTAGATATGGTGCAAGAGCATTTGCACATAATTTTACAAGTGAAGAATTAGAAAAAGCAGTGGAATATGCACATTTGAATGGTGCACAAGTACACATCACAGTTAATACTCTTTTTAATAGTGAAGAAATTTTAGAAGTCCTAAAATATACTCAATTTTTATACCGTATTGGTGTTGACGCGGTTATTGTACAAGATTTGGGATTATTATATCTTCTTAAACGTTTCCTCCCAGATTTAAATGTTCATTCTTCAACCCAAATGACACTACGTGACTACGAAAGTTTAATATGGGCCAGTGAAAATGGAGTTAAAAGAATAATCCTCCCACGTGAATTAAGCACAAAAGAAATTAAAAAAATACATGAAAGATTAGAAGAAGATAATATTAATTTAGATTTAGAAGTATTTGGACATGGTAGTTTATGTTACTGCATATCTGGAGATTGTTATATGTCAAGTTATATGCATGGACGAAGTGCAAATCGAGGAGCATGCTCACAACCATGTAGAAGCCAATATAGATTAAAATATAAAAATAAAAATATTAGTAATGGCTGTTTAATTTCAACACATGATTTAGCAACATATAAAAATCTTAAAGAAATAAGTGATGCAGGTGTAAAAAGTTTAAAAATTGAAGGAAGATTAAAATCAGAAGATTATGTTGCAACAGTTGTAAAAACATATCACACTCTTATGGAAAGTATGGATAAACCTTTAGATACAAATGTATTTAATGAATTAAACCAAAATATGGACTTAACTTTTAATAGATATTATACAAAGGGCTATATACTTGATGATGCTCCAGGGGATGTAATGGGTCGTGAATCAAGTTATCATCAAGGTTTATACCTTGGAGACATTGTTAAAATTGATGGTGAAGAAGTAACTATCAAATTCAACTCCCCCGACCATCCAGTACTTATTAATGGTGATGGTATAGGATTTAAAAATCGTGGAAAAATACGTGGAATATATATAGATAACATAGTAAGTCAAAATGATGAAGAAATTATTATAAAAACCACACGTGAAGTTTACGTAGGTAATGAAGTTTACATAAGTTACAGTAAACAAGTACATGATAGTGTTAAAAAATATAAAAAAGAACAAATACAATCAAATATTCCATTATCACTTGATGTAAGTGTAAATAGTAAAGATAAAATAGTGATTAATGCAAGCTTCCAAGTAAATAATACAAACATAAGTTATGGTTACAAATCTAAAGAAAAAATAGAAGAAGCACAAAAAAGACCAACAACACCTGAATTAATAGAAAAACAACTACAAAAAACAGGGAACACTCCATTCTATATAAAAAACATAAGAACAGAAATACCAGAAAACATATTCATACCAATAGGCCAAATAAACAAAATAAGAAGAGAACTAATAAAAAAAGGAAAAGACCTCTTACTAGAACATTACAAACCAAACACCCAAGAAGCAGAAAACAAAAGAACAACAATAAAACAATTCATAAAAAAACATAAAAACACAAAACAAAACAAAAAAACAAGTTATCTAGGAATAAACATCATAATAAACAACATTGAACAACTAAAAACAATAAACAAATACCAAATAAATAAAATATACTACGACCCAACATACACATACAAAAACAAAAAAGAATTCTTCAAAAACCTAGAAAATGAGCTAGAACAAGCACAAAACATAGCCTACGACAAAGAAATAGTACTAACACTACCAAACTTCATATCAAATAATGACTTAAACAAAACAAAAACAATAATAGAAAAACTAAAAGAAAAAAACATAAATATTTCAATACAAGGAGACTCACCAGCACTACCGAAAATATTCAACACAACAATATATGGATCACACACACTAAATGTATGGAACAACTACACAACAAAAATACTCTCAGATACAGGATTTAAAGCACTAACAATATCAAACGAAATAAGCAAAGAAGAAATAAAAAACCTAATACAATACAACACTACAAACTGCCAAATGGAACTAATAGTATTCGGAAACCAAGAAATAATGACAACCAATGACAACTTCACAAAACTCAATGGCGGAAAAGAATTAAATCTAGAAACATATGACTACGCACTACTAGAAGACAAAAAACACAAATATAAATTTAAAATACTACAAGACTACAATGACAGAAGCCACTTCTTCAACACAGAATGCTTAAGTTTAATAGATGAAATAGATGAAATAAAAAATTTAGGAATAGATAACATAACATTAGACTGTCGTTTCACATCCCCAAACTACTTAAACAAAATAGTGTCATTATATGTGCAAAGATTAGAAGAAGACAATCCAAAAATATCATACTTTGAAGAAATAAAAGGATTTTCAAACAGTAAACTAAACAAAGGAAACTTCACAACAGGAAGA
>CAZJLS010000051.1:0-13225 GCA_964547125.1 uncultured Methanobacteriaceae archaeon
TTAAACAAGCAAGAGAAGAATTTTTAAATAAAAATATTGGTGTTAAAGGCAAACAGGAAAAACTTTTAATAAAATCCAGATATCAATTAAATGATTTTTATTTTATAGAAAATAGTATTGAGTATTGTGAGAAAAACAATGTTTTAAAACCTATTACTCTTTTAATGAAGAAATTTTTTGAATTAGAGTATGATGATTTATTAAATTTATCTTTTAAAGATTTACAGATTATTCCGCCTTATGTACGTGAGTTTTTATGGAATATTTATCATGATTTTAATATTGATAAAGATTCAGAATATTATAAAATAGTGAGTGATTTGGATTATGAATATACTACAATTAATAATGTCTTTAAGAGATTTGATATAAAATGGGATGTTGATTTTGGAACTTTTGATGGTAAAATTAGTAGTGGTTTTTTAAATGGTCATATTGCACTTAAAACTGACGGGTATATTGTTTTTACATATGCTGATAGTAAAAATATTAATTATTTGTATGTTTATAGTGATGGTTTTAGTTTATGTGTTTTAAATATTTATGAGAATTCTTTTGCCGACTTAGGTTTTCACTCTTTTAGTGGAGAATATTATGAATCTTTTGATACAAGAGATGTAGCAAATTATTTGTAGGTTTTTGTTCTTAATTTAGTTTTACATTATCTAATAGTTTTATAAGGCTTTTATCTAATATTTTTTCATAAGTTTTAACATAATATATTTGCCATCTTTCAACCCTATTTAACATTGTGCAAAGAACACAAACTTCTTCAAAGCTTAGATTTTCATTTGCCATATCCATAAAATCTTCATATTTTCCATATTTTAATTTCATTTTATTGTAGTGTTTGTGGTATTGATAGTCATATAGGTCATATCTACTTAATATGATTGAAAGTAAGTTTCTAACTTCTTTAAATAACGGATATTCTTGAATTAAGTAGTAAATTTCCTCTTCTGTTAGTAATTTTCTTTTCATTATTTTTTCATATTCTTTTTCAATTTCTTTAAATTCAGAGCTTTCCATATATTCTTTTAAGTTTTCCCTATATTCTATCATTTCTTTTATTTTTTGATTTCTTGTTGCATTGTCCATTTCATATCTTACAATTCTATCGTGTTGTGATTTTATTTTTGGAAATTTACTACAATCTAATTCTTTAGGTATTAGTTTGTTAATTAGTTTGTAGAGATTTCCACGGAGCAGGGCTATTCGGAAATCATATTTGCCTGTTTTTTCATTAATTGAAGTTAAAAGTAGTGTTAAGATGTCTCTAACATCTTTTTCTGTTATGTAATGGTTTCCATAGTCTGTAAAATGGTTAACTTCTTTATATCTATGTTTTATAAATTTTAAATTCGGTTCTTCTTCAATTAATTCACAATTTTCCATTAGTTTTTCAAACTCTGATTTAAAGTAGTTTAATAAGTCAATTGTAAGATATTTATCTGTATCTTTTTCGAAACTGTATAAGTTTTCACTTTCATATCCTTCAATTAAATTTTTAAACTTTTTTAATTCTTCTTTTTTGTTAATCATTTTTTAAAATTAGTATTTTTTTGTAGGTGTGGTTTTTCTATTAAAGTTAAGGTTTAATCTACTTTAAAAAAACATACATAAAGGGGGTGATATTTTATAGAAAAACCTTCCACCTACAATTGTATCTTATTTTTTGTATTTTATTTAAATTTTTCTTTTTTTCCATCTATTTTTATTTAAAAGATAAGATAAGATTTATATAATCCTTTTAAGATATCATCTAATCGTATTTTTAATATTAGATTAAAGGAGATGTAATTTATGGGTTTAGATATGATTTTAGTTAATTCTGATTGTGAAAAGATAGCATATTGGCGTAAAGCTAATATGATTCATGCTTGGTTTGAAAGACGAATTTGTTCTAATAATCCTGAATTTACACATTTTGTAAATTCTTGGGACTATGAAGTATCTTATGAGGATTTAGTTTGTCTTTTGGATGATATTAAAAAGGTTTTAGTTAATAATACTATTGCAGGTGAAGTTTTACCTACTTGTTCTGGTTTTTTCTTTGGAAGTCTGCTTTATGATGAGTATTATTTTGATATTTTATCAAATTCTCAAAAGATGCTTGAAGAGATTTTAAAAGAGTATTGTGAGGGTGATACATTTTTTTATTCAGCAACGTGGTAGATTTTAATTTTCACTATTTTTAATTTTCCTTCAATATTTTCAATACTTTCATTTTTTATTTTTATTTTTTTAATTGTTTTTTTATTTTCTTAAGTTATGATTCTTATTTTTTGATATTTGTTTAGCATTATCTATATGAATTTTTAATTTTTCACTAATTTTGAAAATATATTTTTCATAATTTTGGTTTGTCTTATGCACACATACGTACACTGTGCATGATTTTGCAAAAATCTTCTCCTATTGTATTTTTTTAAAAAATTGTATACACTGATACTTACTCTGTGCATTAATGCACAGTCCAAAATAGTATCAAAAGTGATATTGAATTACATAAAATAAAACATAAAAATAAAAATTTTTTTTTATAGGAGTTGAGAAATGAAAATATTTAAAACAAAACTAGAAAATATAAACCAATTTAAAACAATAATAGATGGAATGTCACGTTTAGTTGACGAATTAACAATAAAAATAGATGGAAATGGATTATATGCACAAGCCATAGACAGAAGTCACATCACATATATTGGATTAGAAATAAAAAAAGACTTCTTCGATGAATATGAAATTGACGAACCTGGAGAAATATCAATAAATCTTGATGAAGTCTTAAACATACTGGGCAGACATAAAAAAGGAGATATTCTAAGATTAAATGCTAATGAAGACATTTTAGCCCTAAAATTTATGGGTGATGGTATTAGAAGATTCGATTTAAAACAAGTAGAACCAAAATATATCAAAACCAACAGACCAAGTGTAGATTTTAGTATAATAGATCTTGAATTACCTTTTGATTTTTTCAAAAACACAATAGATGATTTAAGTTTAGTATCAAATAAATTTAAATTAAAAATAAACGACACCCACATTATATTTGAATGTAACGGAACATTTTCAAACATTAAAAGCAAATTCCAACACAATAATCCTGGAATGGGTATTATTAATGGTAATTTCTATTCACTAAACTTTATAAAAAACTTTTTATACATTAATAAAGTTTCAAGTATTATAAAAATTTCAACAGGCGAAGATTTACCATTATTTTTAAAACTTGAAAATGATAATGTTATGGTTAACTTTCTAATTGCACCAAGATTAGAAACAAGATAAAAATCCAAATTTCTACTTTAAAACAATCCAATGGAGGAAAACAAGTAAAAAAAATTTTAAAAAATTAATGTTTTACCAAATTATAAAAAAACTTAAAAAAATATCAAAATCCTATTATTATAATAGTTTAATTCGTGCTGGAGAATACCAAATACCAAAATCTAAAGTTACAATAAACCCAGATTCAAACAATAAGAAAATATTTTTCAATATTGATGGTGTGATGGTATTTAGAAGAGGATTCTTAATTCTCCACAGCTCAACAAACCCCCAAGCAGATAATCAAACAATAGACTTAATAGATATAGAAGGAATTGAAATAAAACCAGAAAGAAAGAAAAAATAATCTAAAAATCCTTCAATATCTCTTTTTTTTTGAGGTTATAATAATGAATAAAGGAAATGTTAAAGAATGGAGAGAAAAACAGAAACTACGCTTAGCAAACATAATAGCATCAAGATTAAATTTAGGCTTAGAAGATAAAAAAGCATTAAATTTCATGATAAAAACCATAAACTTCAAACAATTACACAGAAATGGAAGCAATGAACTAATAATATGTGCATTATCCTTTTACTGCCTAAAAACACGAAAAAGTAATGTGCAATTAGAACATTACTCAATATTTAAAGAATATAGTTTAAACTACAAAACTTACAGCACAATAATAACACATCTTGCAAACTACTATCAAAAGAAAATGTTGCAAAGATATGTAAATATATAATAAACTCACAACGGCTAAGTAGCAATATATGGTGAGGAAAAAAATTTTAAAAAAATTTTTATGAGCAAAACAGTACTTGATTTAATAAACGATATAAACATAGAAAACATAAAAAAAACAGTAAAAAACGATGAAAAATGTGTTGAATGCAAATCAACAGAAACAAAAGTAATAAATGGTGAACTAATTTGCAGTAAATGTGGATTAGTATTATCAAGTCCAAATCAATATGTAGCTGGAAGAAAAATAGATCTTCCATTAGGACTAAATTTATCAATAGAATAAGGAGAATTTATGGATAAAGCAAATTTAACAACATATACAAACGGAACATTACTTGCACTATTTACATATGCAGGAATCAGTCAAACAACAAGCAATATGCTAATACAAATATTAGCACCAATAATATCAATACTAATAGCATATACAATGTCATATTTCAATGAAAAATACCCATCATCACTAGTAACAAGTGTAAACACTTGCAAATGCAAAAAGGAGGAAGATGGAATCTAAAATTCTCACAGACGAATGGTCAAAAGACAAACACATAAAAATAGGAAGCAAAATATACGAAGAATTAAACTACAAAAAAATCCTATGGACATGTGGATTTATAAAAACCTCAATAAGTAGTGCATTATTCGTAATAGGCTTCACACTAATATTCAATGGCTTAACAAACCACCCATTATTTTCATCATGGAACGAATCTGCAATAGTCTTTGGAACTATTGCAATACTTTTTGCATTTACAACTATCTACATCATAGATAAAAAAAGAGAACTACTCAAAAAAGAAGAACTCGGAAGAGAATACGAAACAATAAGCAAAAAAATAAAACAATCCAATGCAAAAACAAACCAAGAATTAGAAATACTAATCGAAGACATCGCAGAAAAACTAATACAAGAAGCAATATACAAACACCTAATGGAACTAAACACACCACAAGACGAAAACACCAACTGGCAAGAAGACATATATGACTAAAAAAGACTTCCAAATAAAAACAATAAGTCTAACAGACATAAAACCCTCAAAAAACAACCCACGAGAAATAGACATCGAAGGAACAGAAATACTAGAAAAAAGCATAAACACATTCGGACTAGTAGAACCAATACTCATAAACCTAAAAAACAATGCAAACACAATAATCTCAGGACACCAAAGATACAACATACTCCTAAAACAAAACCAAGAAAACCTAAAAGACACACTATATCTAATACAATTTGGAGATATAGGGTGGGTATTCAAAGACACAGAACTAAACATAACAGAAGATGAAGAAACCCAACTCCAAATAATGCTAAACAACCACCAAGGACACTACAACAAAAACCAACTAAAAGACATAATAAACAAACTAGAACTAAAAGGAATAGACACCACACTAACAGGATTTAAAAAAGTCCAACTAGAAAAACTCAAAGAAAAACCAAAACTCAAAAAACCAAAAAAAGAAAAACAAAAACAAAAAGAACAATTCAAAAAAACCATAATATGTCCAGAATGTGGAAACAAAATAGAAACATAAAATGACAAAAAAATTCTGCAAAAAAATATGTGACGAAATAATAATAAACTACAGCAACGGAATGCCACTAAAATATGCAGCAGAACTAGCAGGAGTACACCCAAGCACAGTAACAAAATGGAGAAAAAAAGGAGAAGAAGATGAAACAAGCAAATACCATCAATTCTACCTTGACATGAAAAAAGCAAAAGCAAACTACATAATCTACCATTTAAACTTCCTAAACAACAGTAAAAGCGACTCCACACACAGATACCTACTATCAATAGCCGATCCAGAATACTTCACACCCTCAAACAAAATAGAACACACAGGAGATGTAAAAGTCAAAGAAAACATAGAAATAGACGAAAAACTCCTAGACGAAATAATAAAAGAAAAGAAAAACCAATACGGTGAAATAACCGACAAATGCACGAAAAACAACTAAACTACATAAGAACAGACCTCTACTCATTCTACAGATATTATGTAGCAAGAAGCTTCAAAGAAAACATCAATGCACCACACATAGAAAAACTAAGCACCAGCCTAATGGAACTCTACCGGGGAGACTACAAACGCCTATGTGTAGCAATGCCACCAAGACACTCCAAATCAAGCATGATAACAGAAGCATTCCCACTATGGCTCATATTCCACAACCCAAGCCTAAACATACTAATAGTAAGCAACTCCTCAGGACTATCAGAAAAATTCGGAATCGCACTAAGAGAACTAATAAAAAAATACGGAGCAGAATTCAACATATACCTAAGCGATGTAAAAAGCTCAAGCACCTACCTAATGTTCAACAACAGCGAAAAAAACTTATACTATGGAAGCATAAGGCTAGTCGGAGCAGGAGGAAGTATAACCGGTCAGGACGTAGACTACCTAATAATAGATGATCCATACGAAGGATTCAACGACATAACACCAGGACTTCTAGAAAAGAAAATAAACTGGTTTAAAACCATAATAGAACAAAGAATAGAACCACACACAAGACTAGTAATACTCCACACACGATGGCACAGTGACGATTTGCAAGGATACCTAAAAGAAAACGAAGCAGAAGATTATAAATTCATAACATTTCCAGCAATACTTGAAAACGGACAACCACTCTGGCCAGAGCGATACACAATACAAGATTTAGAAAAAAAGAGAGAAAGCCTAGGCTTAAGATTATTTAACAGCATATTCCAACAACAACCAATAGACAACGATACAAACTTCTTCAATTTAAAAAACATAAAATGGAATACAATAAAAGAATATAAAACATCATACTCCTGCAGAGCATGGGATACAGCATCATCCCAAACAAACAGTGGAGATTATACAGTAGGTGTTAAAATGCATCTTACAAAAAAAGGTGAATATGTCATAACAGATATTGTAAGAGGAAAATATGGAAACAAAACAAAAGATATAATCTTCAACACAGCAAGAGAAGACGGAATAAACACAACAGTAGTAATAGAAACAGGAGTAGCTGCAGCAGGACAATTCCTATATGAAGAATGGGTTTCACAAATACCAGGATACTTTGTAGAACAAGCAAAACCATTAACAAGTAAAGTTGACAGAGCAACACCATTTAAAAATGCTATTCTTGATGGTAAATTATACATAAACATAGAAGATGATAATTTAAGAGAAGAAATAATACAGGAATTTAAAGCATTTCCAGATGGAAGACATGACGACATAGTAGATGCATGTGCACATGCCTACAATTACCTAACACAATATGATGGTGGATTTGGATTAGACATAGCAAGAATAAAAATAAGATAAAAGTTAAATGGGTTTATTTAATAAGTTAAAAAAAGTTGGTAATTATATTCCTTATCTTAGAAGACCTTTACCTTATTCTCATAGTGAAGATTTCAGTAAAAATTATGGATCTTTTTTTAAATACAGAAATAAGAATATTGGTGTGGGTTGGAATACTTATTATCATTCTATGCGTAATGTTTGGGTGAATGCTTGCATACAAACCTACATCGATGAAATTATCAACTTAGGTTTTACTATTAAAGATCCTACTAGTGAAACAGTTAATGAAGCCCATGTTAATTATTTTAATAAATTGTTTAAACAGCCCTTAGGTCTTAATTCTAATTATACATACAGTATTTATCAGACTTTAATGTGGCGGAGTTATCTTGGACTGGGGGATGCTTTTAGTGAAGTTATCTATGATTCTGATTATAATAATGTTCCTGTTGGTTTAAAGTATATTCCTGCCGAGTTTATGATGTATTTTAAGGATACCGGTCAATGGGGATTTCGGGATGATTCCTACAGGTTTGAAAAGGATGAAATTATTCACATTAAAGATCCAAACATTTATGATGGTGTGTGGGGGGAGAGTAAAATTGATGTTATTGCAAGGGAAATTAATTTGGAAATCTTAGCCAGCGGACATACTTTAAATGTTCTGGAAAATGGAGGTTTTGACCCTAACGGTGTTATTGAATATGATAAGGATATTAAACCTCAAGAGTTAAGGCATGAAATGGAACGTTTGCAAGCAGATGCTGAAAATGGTTCTGAAGGTGTTTTGATTTTAAAGGGTGCAAGTTATAAGAGTCTTGGTTTCAGTAATAAGGATATGGAATATAAGGATTTGATGAATCGTATTCGTGATTGTATTATTGCAACTTTTGGTGTTCCTCCAGCTAAGGTGAGTATTATTGAAACGGCTAATCTTGGTAGTGGAAGCGGTATTGCTCAAGACAAGCAATTTAAAAAGACTTTAAAAGGTAAGGCTCAAAACTTTGAGGATGCTTTTACAAAAGTTATTGGTAGATGTGGTTTTAAGGAAATCTTCCAGTATAATGATTTAGATATTGAGGATAAGCTTCAAAGAGCAGAAATCGAGAATATTCAGTTAAATAATGGTATGACTACAATTAATGAAGTTAGAACTGGTTATGGTAAACATCCTGTAGATTGGGGTGATGTTCCATTATTCTATCAAAATAAAGGTGAAGATGAGTTTTAATAATGAATTTAAAAATATTTTGTATGAGGGTATGAAAAATCAAGTAGAATATTTTGAAAAATTTTACAGAGAAAATAAGGATACTTGGATTGAAAATTTAAATATTTTAGAATTAAATGACAATTTAAATGTTAAACTTAAAGAAGTAATAGAAGAACTTAATAATATTATAGGGGAGTGTTTTTCATCATCTAAGAATGAGTTTTTAGAAAGTATTAATCGTGATATGATTTTAAGAGATAGTGATAGTATTGATAAGAATTTACTGGAAGCTTATAATACTTTATTTGTTAAACGTTTAGCTTCAGATATTCAAGAAAGACTTGTTGAAGATTTATTTAATGATAATCTTAATAAGAAATATTTTGAAAACTTCTTTGATAAAACTCTTATTCGTGGAAATCAAACTGCTGCAAATAGGATGAAACTAATAACAAATGATATTATAAATCGTGCAAGTTCAACTGGAAAACTTCAAGCAATGAAGGATTATGGTTTAAATAAAGTATTTGTAAGACCACATGGAGGAAATATCTGCGAATTTTGTATGGAATTATACGAAAAAAATCCCCATTCTATCCACACTATAGAGAAATTTTATCCAGCACACACTAATTGTTCATGCACTCTTAAAAAAGTATATTTAGAACATCCTAGTGAAAATCCAGTTGAACAAGAAAGATATGTTAATTTAGTACATTTTTACAGTGAAAATAGTTAAAAAAAATTATTTTAAAAAATATTATGGTAAAGATAAATGAAAAATTCAAGGTAACATCACAGTTACCAGTACAAAAGAATCTGAAAAAAGAAGTTGAACTAAACCCTGATGGTACTTTAACACTAAAAGGTGTTGCAAGTACAAGTAATCAAGACTTACATGGTGATATTATAAATGCATCATGTATACAAAAAATGAAAGAAAAAGCATCCACATTAAACATTCATGCAGATCATATTTATGACATAAATGATGTAATAGGTGCAGTTACTAATGTAATACCATCAGAAGACAGTGAACTAATAATAGAATTCAATATTATACCTTCAGTAGCATCTAAAATAAAAGAACTCTTAGATACAGGTGTTAAATTAGGTTTAAGTATAGGTGGTACAGTAAAAGAATACAGACAAAACATAAACTCTGATGGAGAAATAATCGGATGGGAAATATTAGATATTGACCTTTATGAAATTAGTTTAACACCACTTCCAGCAAACTGGGACACATTTGGAACAGTTGAAAAACAAGAAATTCCACATACAAAATGCATAACAAAAGCATGCACAATAATAAGAAAATCACAAAAACAACATAAAGATTATTATATGAACGAAGAAGAATTAAAGAAAACAGAAATCACAGAAGAAACCGTAATCAACATTTTCAATGAAATGGCAGAACCATTAAAACATGAAATACTAGAAACAGTAAAATCAACCCTAATAGAAACCCTAAAAAATGAAATCCTTGAAAATGTAGAAAGAGAACTTGAAGACTTTAAAGACCAAATAGTAACAGAAGTCCAAGATAAAATAAAAGAAAACACAGTAGAAGATGAACAAGACAAACTATTGGAAGTAACATCCTCAATAAAAGAATTAAAAACATTAATAGAAGAAAACTCAAAAGAATTAGAGGAAAAAATAAGAGAAAATGTGGAAACAGATTTACTTGAAAACCTAACTAATAACAGAAACCCACAACCACACCAAATAGAAGAAAAAACAAATGGAAAATCATTAATAAAACAAAGAACAATGAGTAGACAAGATTTAGCACGAAAATTAGCTAATGAAAAAAGCTCAAACCCATTTGTAAACATATTACAAGACTTACAAGCAGAATAAATAAAAAAATATTTTAAGGAGTTAAAAGATTTTAAGTAAATGAATTCTATCAATTCTAAAGTTAAATCAAAATTCGCAAGCACACAAGATTTAATAAACTTAACAAAAGCCATGGAATCCACAACAAGTATGGATGCCATGACAGTAGTTGACTATGATGAAGAATTACAAAAGAAAGTTGCACATCGCAGCCCATTCTTATCCTACTGTGAACAAAACGGCATAGTATCTGGAGCATCAACCTCTAAAGTCGGATACCGTGTAAAAGATCAAAAAACCACAAGTGAATTCATAGCAGAAACAGCTTCCATACCAGAACATCGTGAAGCTGAATTCAACACACAAATAGCAACAATGAAAACACTTGTATATCCAATAGAAATATCTGATTTAGCAAGAACCAGCATAGACTTAAAAGACCTATTGGAAGAAGAAATCACAGACGGTTTCATGGATATTGCAACCAGTAAAGACAAAGCACTCTTACAAGGTACAGGTGGAGAAGGAGCATTAGACTTCACAGGACTATTCCCATCCATAAAAACAAACAAAGAAAGTATAAATGGATCAATCACACTCCATGATGTAGATGTAATGGCACAAGCAGCAATAGACTCAGGCGGTTCACCATCAGCAATAGTAACAACCCCATCAATAGGTCGCCAACTAAACAGTATGATAACAGACCGTATGAGATACCTAGACCAAGATGAATTCATACTCGGACACAATGTAACAATGTATCGCTCCCCAAACGGAGCACGCCTGCCAATCATCGTAGATCCAAACATAGACACAGAAACAGGTGGAGAAAAACTTGCAATAATCGATAACGACAGCCTACGCATCAGAGAACTACTCCCACCAACAATGCTAGAACTTGCAAAAAACAAACTTTCAGATTCAAGAGTACTATTTACATGGTTTACATTTTACAACCGTGCAGAATACAAAAATGCAGTCCTAACAGATGTTACATCAGACTTAACAGGAGTTGGTTCATCTCCCTGAAACCGACACCAGTGCTGAGAGTAAAGGCACATTAAACATCACAATAAAAGATGATGAAGAAAATGGAGTATCAGGTGCAAAAATAAAACTTGAAAACAAAAGCACCCACACAGAATACGAATCAACAAGCTCTGGAACACTAGGAGGATGTAAAATAGAAAACCTACCATACGGACAATACACCGCAATCATAAGTGCACTACCAGAAACATACATCGCATCCACCATAGACGATATAACTATAGACCAAAGCAATAATACATTAACAGTCACAGTAACAAAAGATGACTAAAAAAAATATTATTGCTTTAATTTTTTTTTAAAGTATTTTATGAAAGATTACACCCAAAACAAAATAGCACACATTCCAAACAAAATAGACTTTAAAAACCACACAATAAAAAACCAAAAAATCAAACAAATAAGAGAAAAAGAAGACAAAAAAGCATGGAAACAAACGAAATCATAGAATACTTAAAAACACAAAACATCGAAGAAACAGACACAGAAAAACTACAAACACTCCACAACACATACCTAAACTACATACTAAATGAAACAGGAATACAAATAGAAGAAACAAAAACAATAACAGATATAAACACAAAAAAATTCAACAAAAAAAACTACCTAATAAACGACTACCCAATAACAGAAATAAAAGAAATAAAAATAGACAACAAAACAATACAACCAAATCAATACTTAATAAACCTAGAAAGTGGAATAATACGCTGGAAAACACCACAAGACGGTGACACACTAAAAATCACCTACACAAAAACAATAAAAACCGAAACACTCCAACAAATAGAAAACCTCATACTCAACCTAATAACATACCAACTAACAGAAAACCCAGACATCCAAACAATAAAAGAAGGAGATGTAAGCATAACCTACAACACCAACAACAACCTATCAAACAAAATAAAAGAACAACTAGAAAACCTAAAAAACGCACAAAACACTCCAACATCAAAAATGATAAGATAATGGTATTTTTCCCAAACCAAACAATAGAAATATACATACCATACACAAGCGAAGACTACGACCCATACACAGACGAATACCTAACAAAATACACCTTACAAGATACAATAAAAGTAGACTTCCAAAACCTAAATCCAAAAGACGAAATACTGGAATTTGGAGAAATACAAAAAAACACCTACAAAATATACACAAACCATACAATACCAAACAATGCAATACTAAAAACACCAAACACAAACAAAACATACACAATAATAGGAAAAATACAAAAAAACAACCACTTCAAACAAACAACACATAACAAAATAATAATACAAGAAGAAGAAACCCCACACAAACTAGATGGAGAATAAATGGTTTTAAAACTAATATTAGAAGTAACACCAGAATTTGAACGGAAAATGAACACCAACTGGCAACAAGTCCTATCAGACATACTGGATGAACTACTAGAAGAATCATACGACTATATAACAAATCCTGGGGTAGGAGTAAAAGGTGGAGCAGAACCATCAGGTGGAGCACCAGTAGATACAGGAAACCTAATATCAAATCATGAAATAAACAAAACAGACCAACTAGAAAAAACAATAAGCAACAATACAGAATATGCAAAATATGTTATAAACGGCACAAGTAAAACCCCTCCAAATGACTATCCACAGAGAACAATAGAAAATATAGAAAACCAAAATTCCATCCAAAAAGCAACAGAAGATATAATAAAAAGACTAAATTTGGACTAAAAATAATAAAACAATTTAAATAATCTAAATTTACAATATAATATCATACAG
>CAZJLS010000052.1:0-13163 GCA_964547125.1 uncultured Methanobacteriaceae archaeon
AAGTTAGCTATTCCTACTTCGTTTTCTATTTCTTTTTTACTTTTAATACCCATTAATTCTTCTACTTTATGTTCTATAGGTAGTCCGTGGGTATCCCATCCTGCTTGTCTTCTTAAGTTATAACCATCCATTGATTTGTAACGTAAGTGTGTGTCTTTTATAACTTTGTTCCATGCGGTTCCTAAGTGTATTTTTCCACTACAGTATGGTGGTCCATCTAAAAATGAGTATTGTGGACCGTTTGCTCTTTGTTTGTTTACTTTTGAGTATATTTGGTTTTTATCCCAAAACTTTTGTGCGTTCTCTTCTATTTCACTGTATTTATATGTTTTATCCGCCTCTTTTAATGGCATAGTAATTTTATCTCCCATAAAAATATTGTTTTAAAGAAAAATAATTTATAAAATTATGATTTATTATTTATAAAACCTATTATATAATACATTTACTTTAATTAAAAGTTTTAAAAAAAATAGGAAATTTTATTGTTTTATGATTATAAGATAATTTAAAGTTTTAAATTTTTTTATTAAAAAGAGTTAATGTTTAATTTTAATATATGTATAATACGAATAGATTAAAAAAAAAAAGAAAATAAAAAGTAGGATGATTTTTATTCTACTGCAAATAATAGTGAAGCAGAGGAATCATCATAACTTAAAATACCATCATATATGCATAGTGCGGAGTATTGTCCTTTTGCAAGGTTTATTGGTAAAGTAAATGTGCTTTGGTAGTCTGTTACTGTATCATATACTTTGTTTGCTCCTGAAGATAGTCTTGTGAGTTTTATGCTTACGTGATGGCCTATTATTGCTTGGTCGTTGATTGTTTTTAATGTTCCGGTTATGTCTTTTCCATTAAAGTTGTTTAGTTCTATTTTTGTTGTTGTAGCTTCTTTTTTGTTTATTGTTATTATGTTGTTTGTTTCTGCATTTGTGTAGTTGTTTATTCCTTCGTATTTTGCGTTTGCTGTGTATTGTCCTGGTGCTAGGTTTATTTCTAGTATGTATTGTCCGTTATAGTCTGTTACTACATCGTATACTTTGTTTGCTCCACTTGATGTTCTTGTTAGGTTTAGTTTTATGTGTTGTCCCATGAGTGGTTTTCCATCTTCTGTTTTTAGTATTCCTGTGAGGTTTTTCTTATTTCCGTATGTGAAGTTTAGGTTTTCAGATTCTATTGTTGTTGTTATTTTTGTTGAGTATACTTCTATTGTGCTGTTTGTGTTTTGTGTGTATGTATTGTTTATGTATATTGCGTTTAGTGTGTAGTTTCCTTTTGTTGGGGGTAGTGTTATTGTTATGTTAACTATGCTGTTTTGTATGTTGTTTATTTGTGTTTGGTTGTTGAATTGTGTTATTAGTCGTCCTGTATTTATTGTTGAGTTTTTGTTTGTTGTTATTTTGATTTCTAATGTGAGGTTTGTTCCTATTTCTCCTTTTGCATTTGGTATTATTATGATTATTTCTTCTGTGATGTTTGTGTCGTTGTCTGTTTCGTTTTCAGGGGGTTGTGGGCTTGGAGGTTGTGGAGTTGGGGGGTTTGTTGAGTTAGGATCTGTTGTGTTTGTGTTTTTATCTTTTATTGTTTTATCTCCGGTTCCAAGTGCGGATTTTAATTCGTTTCCAGATACTGTGTTGGTGGTGTCTTCTAGGTTTATTGAGTATTTTCCTTCTGTTGTTATTTTATTGTTGGTTATTAGGTTATTATTTGATTCATATACTATTTTTATTCCAGTATTTTCTGCAAGTATTGAATCTCCACATTGTTTTTCTCCTTCTTCTGTTCCGAAGGTGGTTATTGTATTTTTGTTTATTGTATTTCCCGTACTTCTAGATGCAATTGCTATTGCTAAACTATATTCTCCTTTGACGGTTATGGTGTTTTCTTCTATTTGTGTGTTATTTCCATTGTATATTTCAATTCCATATACATAAACACCTTCACCATATATGCTATTGTTTTTTAACTCTACTGGTTCACTTATTAATGTTTCATAATATGGATATGCTACATAATTAGCTATTGATTTTATGTTATTATTTTTAATTGTTCCTGTTACTTTTTGTGGGTTTATTGAATTCGCATAATAGTTAGAATATGATGTTAAGTTATTGTTTTCTACATCTATCTTATTATTACTATTTGAAAGGAGTATTAAGTTATATGCATACTTAAATCCTTTTGTTTCTATATTATTATTTTTTACTTGGGATTTTTGTGAGTTTTCTATGTATACTCCAACTATTGTTCCAAATTCTTCATCTATAAGTTCTATTGATTCTGTGTTTATATTGTTTCCAGTTAGTATTGGGTTTTCAGTATCTTTTATATGTACACCTACTACTGTATATTCTCCATTTAATCCTGTCCATTTGGCTTCTTTCTCAACACCTTTTGTGTTTATAGTATTTTCTCTTAATTCTATATTTTTACAACTAACAATATCTATTGTAGTTAGTTCTCCTTTTGTATTGGTATTTATTGTGTTTTGATAGATTTTTATATTTTCTACTCCATCAACTAATATTGCTGTAATATCTTCTGTTTCAGATTCTATATTTATTGTGTTTCCTGTTACTGTAATATCATTTGAATATATTTCTATTACATTTTTGGAGTTTCTTATATTAAGATTCTTTATTGTTGATCCGTCACTTCCTTCATCTAAGATTATTGCAATATTAGATACTTGAACATTAGGATTACTTGTAATTGTAACATTCTTTTTAATTTCAACATCATGATTATTTAAGTCTGTATTGCTTTCAAAGATTAATACATCCCCATCAGCTATATTTGCATTATCCTCTGTGAGATATGTCATATAATTATCTTGATTAATATTTATTTCTGTTGCTTGAACACTAGTTATTGTTAAAAATAGTATTGTTAGAATTAGAAGAAGTGTTACCTTTTTCATAAGTTCACCTCAAAAAAAATTAAAATAAAAAAAAATAATGGTAAAAAAAATAATGGTTTAGATTATTTTTTTATTTATAAACTACAATTGTACTTGTAGATGTGGATGATTCATAAACTGCTGTTCCACTATATGAACAAATAGCAGTGTATGCTCCAATTACAAGGTTGATTGGTAGGGCAAATGTACCATCATTATTAGTTAAAACGGAGTAATCTTTACTTTGACCTTTAGCGTTAGCTAATTTAATATGTACAATTTGTCCTCCAAGGCCTTCTCCACGAGTAGTGAATAATTTACCAGTGAAACTTTCACCAGAATTATATTTTATAGTGTAATCTCCATAGGATATTGCAGTTGGTACTAAATCTGCAGCTCTTGCAATATTAATATATGAAAGTGTATCTCCAATATATCCATTTTCATCTATTATAGTTTCTGCAGTATAATTACCAGGTGCTAAATTAATTTCTAAAACATAGTTTCCTTGATAATCTGTTGTTACCCAGTAAACTTTATTTGCACCACTGCTTAAACGTGTAAGATTTAATGCTACATGATATCCTATAATTGGATTTCCATTTTCATCTTTTAAATTACCGATGAAATAATTTTTCTCTCCATAAACTCCATTTAAATCTGGAGCATCAATTTCTGTATTATTAGTACTTTCTGTTGAGAAGTGTTTAATTCCACTGTTTGATGCAGCATAGATTTCATCACCCATGAAACTAGCTTCAACATCATATGCTCCTGAAAGTTGAGACACTGTTAAAGTGTAAGTTCCATCAGTTTTAGTTGTTGTGTTAAATATTTTTACATCAGCATTAGAACCTATTAAAGTAATGTATACTAAACCTTCAATTGGATTGGATTCATTATCCACTAATTTACCATAGAAACTAACTTGTCCTTCTTCTTTCATGAAGTTTAAACTTATGTTAGTTTTAATTTCTGCTGGTATTGTATTATTAATAATTACAAATCCTATAGTTGTTGCTGTGTCAACACCATTTGTATAGGTAGCTGTTACTGGGTATGCTCCTGGAGCAGTTGGTAATTTAATTTCTATATTTGCAATACCATTACTGACTGTTGCGAAGAATATATTGTTTTCAAGTTTTAACATAACATCTCCACTTTCAACTAATACATTATTTTTACTTACAGTTATTGGTATTGTTACTACTTCACCAGAATTTCCAGTTACATTTGGTAATGTGATACTTACAGTATCAACTTGTGGTTGTGGTGCATAATTTATTGCAGTTGCATATGTACTTCCAGTACTACCATAGAACCAATCATTATCGGATACATATTCAAGATCAACATCATAATAGTTTTCATTTGATGGTAAGATTACAGGAACTAATGCAGCACCATTGTTTACATTTGCACTGAATTGTTGGCCGTTAATGGTTAAAACAACTTTTCCACTAGTTACCTTGTGATCTCCTTCTCCTTTAACTGTGACTGGGACAATTACTTCAGTACCTGCATATCCATAGAATATGTCAGCTGTTACATTTGTATTGTATTTGAATACTTCTAATCTTCCAAGAGTTATTGCGGATGCGTAATTATCGTCAGATATTTGTGCTTTGAGAGTGTAGTTTCCTTCACCTAAACCTGTGATGTTGAATTTTCCATCTCCCCATTTTATTTCGACTGTTTGATTAACATTTTCTACAAATACTGTCATATTTGTGTTTATTGCATATCCACTGTATGGTTTTCCAGTACTTTCATCTTCTGCTCGTATTGAGAATGATTTGTTTTCAAATACTTTTGCAGTTAAATAATAGTAATCTGGTCCAGAAGTATTGTAGTATATGCTTGCAATTTCTTTATCTGTTACTACTAAGTTTCCAACTCCAATAGAGTCTAAGTAGTTTACACCACCACTATAATATGTTTCATTATTATATGGGAATATTATTTTAATAGTTGAGATTTTTGGCTCGTTTGCTGCTTGTACAGTGAAAGTTATATTTGAATTACTGTATATACGGAACATTTCAGTGTCACCGTCTTCATCAGTTAAGTTTACACCATCAACTTGTACATAGAAGTATCCCATATAACTTAATGTTTTTCCGTTTTCATCTCTAATGTTTACTGTGTAAGTTACGTTTTCTCCAGGTTTTGCAATTTTATCTGGAATTTGATAAATTAATCCTATTTTCAATACATCTATTGTAACTTCACCGATGCTTGAATCATAATCTCCAATTCCATCGTAGGTTACATTACAATTGTGTGTCCATGCACTTGCACTGAAACTTACATAAGCTACTCCATTTACAACAGTTGCTGAAGGATATGTTGTTCCACCTTCTTTAATTTTTACTGTTCCACCATTTACTGGTTTTCCATTTTCATCTACAACATGTATTGTTACATTTGCTGTTTCACCGTATTTTACGGTCATGTTTTCAGCTGTTATGAATGTGTCGTATTTTTTTACAAAAGAATCTTTTAGAGATAAATCTTCATAACTTGCTTCTACAGTATATGTTCCAACTGGTAGGTCATTTATGTTTATTGTTAATAAACCTGCATCGTTTGTTTCTGTATTTCCTGATTTTACTATTTTATTTGCACTGTTTGTTATATTGTATTTTATTTTTCCTTTTTGTGGTTGGTTGTTGTATGTTAAACCGAATGTTACATTGTGGTTTGTTGATGTGTATCCTAAATGTTTTGCTGGTGTGTTGTCTTCAATTATTGCATCTGTTGGTGCAACTACTGCTGCATTTCCTGATGCTGTACTACTGTAAAGGTAATTGTCTGTTATGTTATGACCTGTTCCTTTTAATGTTACTGCATTTGGTCCTTTTATTTTTACTGTATTGTTTACTATTGTAACATTGGTTGATTGTGTTGTTCCTGAGGTTATTATTCCTCCAGTGGTGGTTTTTACATTGTCTGTTATATTATTTCCTTCAATCCATATGTTTTTTTGATTTGAGGATATGCTTATTCCATTTGTTACATCGATTATTGTATTGTTTATTACTTTACTTTCTGTACTTGCTGTTATTCCAGTTGTTGTTCCACTGTAACGTAATGCATTATCAATGTAGTTATTCATTATGATGTTTCCATCATTTGTTGCAGTGTAAGAGTTGGAAATTCCTGTTGTTACATTATATAATTTATTTCCAGCTACAAATGCATCATAACCTGTTGCAATTCCTGTATTTGAACGATTTACTGTGTTGTTTATAATATTGGAGTGTGCACCAATTATTGTTATTCCTTGATACCATCCTATATTATCTACAAGACATCCTACATAGTTATTAGTAACATTTATGTAAAAACTTTGTCCCGCGCTAGGTGGTAAGTCTGCTGTACCCCATTGGGATGCGTAAATTGAATTTGAACCTTCACTTAAAACAGTATTATTGTTTATGTTTGTATAGTTTGCTCCTAGAAGAACTAAAACTGAATGTGAACTGTTTCCTGTTGCAGAGGTATGATAATACAATGTTACCATGTAGTTGTTTTCAATTGTACTGTTAACTGTACGTGCAAGATTTAATGCAACCCCATTTTGTTGGATTATAATATAATTATTTTTTATTACACTGTTATTTGATTGGTTGATGATTATTCCACTACCTTGTGTTAGTGGGTGTACTTTATCATCACCATTTGTTATATTCAAATTTGTTATTGTTATTCCATCTACTCCATTTACTCTTATTGTTCCGTTTATAATTTTTCCATTATGTTGTGAACTTGTAAATGTAAGTGATTTTGAAATTGTGAAATTCTTATTGCATATTGTTCCATCTAAATCTAATATATCTCCTTCTTCTATAGAATCTTCTATTAGATGTGCATGCTCATCAAAATATGTTGAATATGTATCTTCATTTAATTGATGAGTTGTTTGTGTAGCATAAAGTACATCTGTACTTGCTAATGTATCTGTTTGGCCATTAACTTCTGAAGCACTTACTGTGCTTATTCCTATTAATAAAATTGTTGTTATTATCAGAAATAAGACCATATACCTTTTTTTTGTTATTCTTAACACCTTTTTCCATTTTTTGATCAAATTGAAAATTTATAATCCATTTATCCTAAAAAAAATTATAAATTTTATTTGAACATTTTTAAAATTTACTTTACTTTATTTATAAACCTTTTTATAAACAAAAAAAATAATTAAAAAAAAATGATTTAAATAAACCAAAAATAAGTTTAAAAATATAGATTAAACTTAAAAAAAAAGAAAAAATAAAAGTTATAAACTGTTAACTAAAATAAATAAAATTTAAAATCCAAGTATAAAATTTGAAAATGGAACTGAAACATACGCTTCAATCGGTGCAGCAATAATTAATAAAATTGTTGCAAAAATCATTAAAATTAAACTTTGAACAAATGGTTTTTTAGATTTTTCAAATGCATCAGAAGCCCCATGAGTTTCACTACTTCTTAATGCTTTTATAAATCTCCAAATAAATAGGAAGAATAATATACCTGCAACAGATTGAATAACAGTTGCTGTAATCTCAAAAATTCCATGAGGAATCAAATAAATAATATATCTAAGACCACCATTAGGCATAGCTATATTAAATAATGATCCTAAAGCCCCTAAATTAATTGCATTATATATTAACATTACAAATGCAGGGATAGCGAAGAATATTGAACCAACATATGTTACAATACCTCCCCATTCATTATTAATGAAAAGACTTATTACACTTACTGACGTACCTGTTGCACCAGTATTTATAGCAGAAACCTTATTTACTGTATTTTCTACTCTAGGACCTAAAAGAATCCATGCAAGAATAAAACAAACAATAAATATAATATATAAACCAATTATTAATTTCTTATTTTCTGTTAAACTTTCTATTAATAAATTTTTAAATTCAGTTAAAATACCCATAATATCACACCATTAAAAAATATTATATAAAAAAAAATCTTTTATATTTTTTTTAAAATTAGATATTTAAATGTGAATGTGGAGTAAAAAGTATAAAAAAAATAGTTAGAAAATTATTAAAAATAAAAAAAGATGAAATTTTGGAAAAATTAGAAAGTTCTAGCTTTTCCTTGTACAATATCTTCTGTAATTGTAGATATGTTTTCAAGCCAATCATTCATAACTTTTTCAACTTGTGGACTAACCTCATCTAATTTGTAACCATCTTTTAAGATAATTTGTGAAGTTGCTGCTTTAGGTTGATCTATTGGTTTACCAATTTGGCTTAAAATCATTAAGTTGATTTGTTTTACACCTTCAACATTTTCTACAACATCATTTGCAATTCTATTGGATAATATATTGTAAATTTTTCCAACGTGGTTTATTGGGTTTTTACCTGAACTAGCTTCCATGGACATTGGTCTGCATGGTGTGATTAATCCGTTTGCTCTGTTTCCTCTTCCTACAGAACCGTCATCTCCCATTTCTGCAGATGTTCCTGTTACTGTTAGGTAGTATCCTGATTCATCTGTTGCATCGTCATTGTCTGCTGTGTTGACAAATACGTTAACTTCACGGTTTGTGAATTTTACTGCGAAGTCTGATACAATATCTTTTAATTCTGCGCGGATGTTTTTGTATTCATCTACATCGTTAACATATTTGGATACCATTGCACATGCAATTGTTAGGGTTATTTTGTCTCCTTCTCTTAAACCCATTACTTTAATATCTTCACCTATTGCTGGGTGTTGTTTTTTGAATGATTTTGAGTTTAATAGTTTTTCTGTTTCGAATACTATTGTTTCTGTTTCTGAAAATGGTGCGTATCCTACTCCAAAGGATGTGTCGTTGGATGATGGTGCTCCTTCTCTTTTAAATACGTCTACAAGATCTCCGGAACCGTGTCCGATTTTACATTCTACTACTGCATCGGATGCTACATCTAAGTTTATTATTGTGTCGTCGAGGAATTCTTTTGCTGCGTCTATTGCAACTCTGTCTAGTGGGAGTTTAACTCCTTCGTATTCTGATACTCCTCTTCCTGTTAGGAGTATGTCTATTGGTTTTAATATTTCTCCTCCACCGAATTTTGGGTTGGATTCTCCTGCGGTGATTTGTACTTCGTCTGTGTTGTGGTGTAGTACTCCTCCGAATCTGTCTAAGTATAAGTTACATAGTGCTTCACTTACAGATTCTCCTAGACCATCACTTATACTGTCTGGGTGACCTATTCCTTTTCTTTCTACTATTTCTATTCCTTCATCTTCAATGTATGTTTGATTTAGTTCTTTTACTATAATGTTTCTCATATTATTATACTTCCCAGAAAATTTTTTTTTTTAGAAGTAATTTTTTTTTATAAAAATAAAGTATTTTGTAATAATTAATTTTTTATAAATAAGAAAATTTTCTTTGATTTGTATATAAAACAAAATCTAATTAATTTATTTTTGTTTTTTTATAAATAAATGTTATTATGAATTTTTTTATTTTATTAGTGAGACTGTGAATAAAATCTTTAATCAAATCAGACAAAAATATAATTCTATATTAAATGTTAATTAAACCAGTATCTTGATTTATTTGTAATTTTTGTAAGTATAATTTGAAAAGATCGTTTTTTAATTTGTATTTACCTCTTGATGGTTTAATTACCATATTTTTATTGATTAAATTTTTTAATAAGCCTGATGGTTCTGAGTTTAAATTAGCATTATCTTTAATATAAGAATAAGATAAAATTGTTTCATTACTTTCAGCCATTAAACATAGGATTTTTCTCTCTTCTGTAGTGGATTTACTGAATAATATTTTAAATTCACGTTGAGTTAAAATGTTTAAAGAGTGTATTATTGCTTTTTTAAATTCATTAATAGTTACTTTATTATGTTCATTAATTTCTTCAAAACAACTATAAGCTAAAATTTGCATATAATATGGGATTCCATTAGATAATTTATATATTTCATAACAAACATAAAAAAAATTTATGATTCATATGTTTTTTATGTTTTCAAAGAAGTTAGAATTTTTTATAAGCATTTAATTCTTTACTGTAATTTTTTTACCTACTTTCTTAAGAAATCAAAAATACAAAGTAAATATATTAAAGTTCAAAAACAAAATTTCCAACATAAAAACATATGAAATTAGTATAAAAAATTTAGAAAAAATATGATAATTTAAGAGTAAAAAAATGAAGTGGACATAATTATTTAATAATAAAATATTAAATAGGGGCGAAAAATATGCCCTAGAAAAAAGAGTTGAAATTCTTAGAAAAGATGAAAAACAAATTAATGCAAAAGTACATGGTAGTAAAGATTATGAAGTTGAAATAAAATTTGATGGTGATAAAATTGAAAAAATGTCATGTAACTGTCCATATGCAAGCACTGCCAATTGTAAACATTTAGCTGCAACATTATACACAATATATGGTGTTAAACAGTTAAAACATGAAAATATAAGTATTGAAAAATTATTGAAGATGGTAAGTGATGAAGAATTAAGAGACTTCATAAGCGAAGAAATCCAACGAAATGAAAATTTATATAATAAATTCAGAGTTTTTAAAGGAATTACTGATGAGGAATATTATTCAAACAAATTAAATAACATATTTTTTTATAATGAGTATTCAGATATTATAAAATTTATTAATGAAGATTTAAAATTTCTTCTAAGTATGGGAGAATATGAATTAATTTTAATTTTACTTGAAAAGATTTTTGACCAGTTGTATTATAATGTAGAATCTAATATTTATAGTTTTGATGATGAAACTATTTTTTATGACTTTAAATCAATTATTAAAAATATGGTTGATGTTTATTCTAAATCGAAGATTTTGGAATTTTTAGAGGGTTTAGCTAAGTGTGGAGATAATTTTTTATGTGATGAAATTTCTGAATTAATAGATAATATTAATTTAGGTAAAAATATGAAAGAAATTTTTTAAAAGAAGAATTTTTTTTATTTAATATATTTTAGTATGTCGGATGGTTGTTTGTGTACTGTTATGTTGGGCATTTTTTCTAGTTTTCTAGTGTTTTCTATGTCTATTGGTCTCATGTGTATTGTTATTATTTTTCCACTTGTTATTGCGTTGTGTTGGCATAGTTTTTCGCATACTCCGCATCCTATGCATTTTTGTAGGTCTATTTCTTGGTTTTGTATTATTGCACTGTTTGGGCATTGTTCTGTTGGTGGGCATTTTTGGCATTTTTGGCATTTGTTTAGTTCTATTTTTGCGGGTAGTATTGTGTCAACATCTTCTAGTTTGAAGTCTACTGGTATTATTATTGTTTTTACGTGCCCTTTTCCTGCTTGTGCTACTGCATTTGTTACTAGTGTGTCTGATATTCCGTAGACTATTTTTGCTACTGTGTTTGCTGTTGTTGGTGATACTATTAGTAGGTCGTATTTTCCTAGTGATAGTCTTCCTGTTATTGGGTATCCGTATTTTTGTTCTTGGTCTGTTGCTAGTTCTTTGTATCTTCCGCCGGTGATGTTTGTTATTTTGTTGTATAGTCCGTACATTTTTAGTACGTCTTGACCTGCTCCTGATAGGAATACTGTTACTTCATGTTTTTGTGATATTTTTTCTAGGATTTCTACGCTTTCTTCTAGTAGGTGTCCTGCACCTGTTATTGCCCATGCTATTCTCATTGTATCTATATTTGTTGTGTATTGTTTTTTAAAAAAAGAGTGTGTTGTGGGGGTGTAAAAAATTAGTATAAAATATGATTTTTTTATACTATTTTTTTTAGAATTTTATGAATTTGTATGCTTCTTTTTCTTCGAATGCGTAGTGTACTGTTTTGTAGTCTTCTACGAATTCTATTACTTCTTGTTTTATGTTTGCATCGTCCATTGCTACTTTTTTGATTAGGTGTGCGATGTCTTTCATTTGTTGTTCTTTCATTCCTAGGCGTGTTACTTCTTGTGTTCCTATTCTTATTCCTGATGGGTTGTCGCTGTTGTTTACATCGTCTCCTGGTATTAGGTTTTTGTTTAGTATTATGTTGTTTGCTTCTAGTTCTTTTGCTAGTATTGATGCGTTTTTAACATCTGCTACGTTCATTGCTACTTGGTGGGATTTTGTGAATCCTTGGTCTTCGCACATTACATTGAATCCTTCTTCGTGTAGTGCTTGTGCTAGTGCTTGTGCGTTTTTAACTATTTGTTTTGCGTAGTCTTGTCCGAATTCCATCATTTCTGCTGTTGCTATTCCTAGTCCTGCTAGGTGGTGGAGGTGGTGGTTACTTACTACTCCTGGGAATACTGCGTTGTTTATTTTGTTTTCGTATTCTCCTTTTGCTAGTATTATTCCTCCTTGTGGTCCTGGGAATGATTTGTGTGTACTTCCCATGACTGCGTCTGCTCCTTCTTTTAGTGGGTCTTGGAATTGTTTTCCTGCGATTAGTCCTAGTACGTGTGCTCCGTCGTAGAGTACTTTTGCTCCTACTTCGGATGCTGCTTCTACTGCTTCTTTTACTGGGTGTGGGAATAGGAATAGGCTTCCTCCGAGTAGTACTATTTTTGGTTTTTCTTCTAGGATTCTTTTTTGCATTATGTCTGCATCTATATTCATTATTTCGTTGTTGAATGGGTAGAATACGTTTTTGAGTCCTCTTATTCCTGCTGCGCTTACGTTTTCGTGGCTTATGTGTCCTCCCATTGGTACGGACATTGTCATTATTTTATCGCCTGGTTTTGTAAATGCGAAGAATGTTGCGAGGTTTGCTGTTACTCCTGATATTGGTTGTACGTTTACGTATTCTGCATTGAATAGTTTTTTGGAGAGGTTGATTGTGAGTGTTTCTATGTCGTCGATGTATTTGCATCCTTCATAGAGTCTATCTCCTGCTTGTCCTTCTGCGTATCTGTGTGATAAATCTGATGCTAGTGCTGTTTTTATTTGTGGGCTTGTTATGTTTTCACTTGCTATTAGATTTATACTGTTTTCCATCCATTCGTTATGATTTTTGATTAAATTTTCAAATGTTTTAACATCTTCTTCGTATTGAGACATAATTTTTTACACCTAATATAAAAATGAGTTTTTTTTATTTATATTGTGTTTGTTTGTTTTTTGATTAATTTATATTTTTATTAGAGTATTAAAAAAAATAGAAAAAGTATTACTTAGGGTTTAAAAAAAAGGAAAAAATTAGGAAAAAGAATTCCTAATCTATTTTCCTAAATCCTCAAGAGCTGCGTCAATTTGAGCCATAATTTGCTCGGTCTTGAAGTGGTTTTGATCCA
>CAZJLS010000053.1:0-13060 GCA_964547125.1 uncultured Methanobacteriaceae archaeon
CGATGTGCAAACATCAACAAAAATTAAGCATCAGTATCAAATCGGACACAGCCATATTTTCTAGTATCAATACTACTTTCAGATACATTATTTTCAAGTATGTCTATAAGTTTTTCATAATCATATTTTAAACTTAACATATTATCCCCCGTTGTTTATTAATTTAATAATAATGATGTTATTTATATAATTTTACATTTATATAATTAAACTTTTTTCATAAGTTTAAAATTATATAAATTTCATCAGTAAAAATGAAATCATTCCAAATAATACATCATTTTTTCTATTTCATATAAAATTTATCTTTTCCTAGCATTTGAAGAGTAATATTTTTTAAAATTGAATATAATTTATTTTAAAATAATATTAAAGCGAATTAATAAATATTATATTCTTTACCTGATAAAAAAATATTTATAACTATTGTAAAGTCTTGTTTAATCTCATTTTTTAAATCATTATTATTAAAAATCATAACATTCTCCATAGATGACATATAAATCTCTTTTAATTTTTCAGGATTAGTCTTAATATAAGTTTCATGAACACTATCTTTACTGCGACCTTGCAGGGAATCAACATATTCAGCAACCAAACCAATATTCGATGCATGAAACTTACGTAAAGCATGAGAACGGAAAAAACGATAACTCCCTTTAAAACCCCATCCCATCGTATCATTAATCTCTTGAAATTTAGATAATAATAATGAATCAGAAAAATCAAACAATAAATCATCTAAAGACAAATTACCTCGCAATTTTAAATAGGATACAATATAATAACTAGCTTCAGGAGAACAGAAAGTATAGTAAAATTTATCAGTTTTAATACGGCGCAAATAAAAAGTAGGAACAATATCTTTCCTATCTTTTAAAGTATTTAAAATATTATTTAAACTGCCTCCATCATGATAATCTTTAGTAGCTTCAATAAATTGCCCCACCGTCAATGATAAAGTTTCAGCTTTAGCTGTTCCTGAAGAAAGCATAAACAATATTATTGCCTTCAAGTCTAATGAAACAAATTCTAAAACTTGTTTTATATGATCTTTAGTAGGTAAATCTAAATAATTTGTTTCATATGTTTTATCGTATTTAGCATTAGGAAGAATTGGTATTTCAATACCAAAATGTTGATAAAAAGTTTTAATTTTAGAAAAATAAGTTTTAACTGTGTTTGGAGATAAATTACTTTTCAGTAAAAAACTACGATAATTAATTAATCGTTCTCGAATTTTACGATTCTTTAAAGGGAAAACATTTAATTCATCATCCATTGCTTCGTCTAATAAATCGTCAATAGATTTATTGCAGAAACTAGAATATTTTTTTAAAGCTGACTCGTACCCTTTCATAGTACTATCTTTAATGTTACGATTATTACAAAATTTAAAAAAAATCTCACTTTTATACATAATATAAAAATATGTAAAAAATAAAAAATTAAACTTGCATAACAAAATTATAAAAGATTTAAAAAATAAAAATCAAATAAAATAAACAAAAAAATAAAAGAATTAGGAGTTTTTATCTATTTTAACAATTAAAAATTCTAAAATTATAAATCCAATCATATTAATTTTAATTATAATTTTTACAATGTCCTGTGTTTATAGTGAAGATATAAGTAATGACAATATTACACTTACAGGAAATAATTTAACAAAATTTTATGGAGAAGATGTTTCATTTAATATAAGTCTTCATAATAATAGTAAACCTATTGTAGGCGAGTCTATTAATATTACTTTATCTAATAATCAAGGTGCTAGTAAAATATATACTGTAACTACAAACAATGAGGGTTATGGTTTTTTACCTGTGAATCTTGGTATTGGAGATTATACGGCAAAGTCAGAGTATTCTAATCTTATTTTATTTAATAGCATTCATATTTTGAAAAATAATACACCTTATCTGGTTAGTACTGATTTTACAGAAAACTATGGAGAAGGAAAGTATTTTACTGGAATTTTATATGATTCTTATGGAAATGGTATTGCAGGTATGCATATTTCTTTAAATCTTACTCGTTTATCTAGTGGAGCTTCTAAAGTTTATGATACTGTTACGGATTATACTGGATTGTATAGTTTGCAAATTAATTTAGCTCCAGGTTATTATACTGCTTTATCAAGTTTTAAAGGTTTGAATTTAAGTAATTTGTATTATGCTCCAGCAGATAGTGTTTTAAATAGTATTATTGTTACCCGGCAAAAACATCTTATTGTTAATGGTACTGTTAGTTTAAATGAAGTTATTGATGCTGCTGTGGGTCTTGTGGATTATGTTAGAGTTAATGGAACATTACCTAAAACTATTGAATTAAGTTCTGCATATGTTAATGTTTGGAATTTTATTTATCTTTTAAGTCAAGCAACACATAATCTTGGAAATAATATTAATTCTGATTTGAAAGTTTCAGATATTTCTCTTCCATCAAGTACTCCAATCAATAGCGTTAAAGGAAGTTTAAGTAAAAATGATATTATTAGTTTAGCAGATCGCTTAAGTAATTTTATTAATTCTAATTCAAGATTACCTAGTTATGATTCTAGTAATGGTTTAGGAAGCTTGTCTTATGAAAATTATGCATATATTCTTGCTGAATTTTTAAATTATTATAAAGATTATAATATTTTGCCAAGTAGTTTGATTGTAGATACTGGTATTTTTTATAAAGGCGGAATTAGTGAGAATTTAGGAGATTATGATTTAACTGTCTTTAGTTGGGGAAGTGGTGGTGATTTAACAAAGAATAGTGTTATTATGAATAATATTCCAAATACTAATCTTACACAAAAGGTTTTAGAAGAATGCAATAAAGGAACTGTTATGTTAAGTTTTGGTAATGGTAATGGTCCAAGTGTTATGATTAATGCTGGAGTTCATGGTAATGAGTTATCTTCTATTGCTGCAACATTTTATCTTATTAATAAGTTAGCTAGTGTTAGTAAAGATAGTATTAATGGAACTGTTTATGTTATCTGTGATTTATGTCCTTATACTGGTAGTACTAGTACTCGTTATTTTAATGGTGTGAATTTAAATAGTGTTGCTAATGTTGATGGTAGTTTAAGTAATAATCTTGTTAAAATCACACAAAGTCTTGGTTGTAGTGTTATTGGTGATTTCCATTGTACACAACCTGGTGGTGATCCTGGAAAGGATGTTGCTATGGGTACTTATAGTCCAATATATGAAAGTAGCACTATTGTAAATTATATTTCTGAAAATACTGGTGTTTCAAGTTTGATTTACTCTCGTGCAGGTTCAGTATATACTGGTGCTGTTGAAGATGTTTGTAATTTAAATGGAGTTACTGCAGTTACATGTGAAGTTTTAACACCTCATGGAACTATACGTTCTGGTAGTGTTGGCACTTCTTATAATATGATGTTATCTTTATTATCTTACAAAGGTATTATTTTATAAAATTTTTATATTTTTTTCTTCTTTTTTCTTTATTAGTTTTTTTATGTATTGATTTGCCCATACCATTGTTATTGTGTTAACTACTAGTTCTCCAAGTATTATTCCACACCATGCACCATACTCTCCCAATCCTAATGAGATAGATAATAATATTGCGAATGATAGTGTGAATATTGTTTCACGAAGTATTGTTTGGAACATTGCAGTTATTCCTTTTCCCAATCCTTGGAATACAAATGTTGATGTGCATCCAATTCCCATTGTTGGGAAAAATATAACTATGCATGAGAGAAATAGTGTTAAGTGTGTTGCTAATCTAGTACTTGTTCCCATGCTTGTAAATATTGCAGATATTTGTGGAGCAAATATGTAAATTATTATTGAGGCGAATAATCCAATGATCACTGATATTTTCATTGAGTATCTATGTGCAATTTTTATGTTTTCATATTTTTCCGCCCCATAGTTTACTGCTATTACCGATATCAGTGCTGTTGCTACTGCTAGTATTGGTGTAGTGCTTATTGTTACTACTTTCCATCCTGTTGAGTATATTGCTACTGCATCAGTTCCTGCAATATTTGTTAACAGTAGTGAGAATAGTCCTGCAAAAATTGCATTATTTATTAGTTCTAAACTTGCAGGAAATCCCACTTTCATTATATCGATACTTATTTTTTTATTATAGTGGAAGTTTTTTAGTGTTGGTTTTAAATATGTGTCTTTTTTTATATAGAACCAGTAAATTAGAATTAAGTTTACTATTAATAGTGATAATATTGTGGCTATTGCTGCTCCTTTAACACCTAAATTTAGTTTATATATGAATATTGGATCTATTATGATGTTTATTAATGATGCAGTTATCATTGCATACATTGGTCTTTTTGCATCACCTTCACTTCTTAATATTCCATATATTGAGTTTGATGATATTATGAGTATTGAACCAATTATTAATATTGTTCCATAGTCTAATGCATAATTTATTGTGTTTTGTGCACCCATTATTTTTAATAAGGGTTCTAAAATTGCTAAAAGTAATATTGTTGTTATTATTGAAGTTATTATTGTTATTAATATGACATGTGTACTTCCATTATCTGCCTTGTTTTTGTTTTTTTGGCCTATGTACTTAGATATTGCTGATGATGCTCCTGCAGCTAATCCATTACCTATTCCAATTAGTACTATGAATATTGGGTTTACATAGCCTACTCCTGCTAATGCTTCTGCCCCTAGTCCGGATACCCAAAATGCATCTATTATATTATATAAGCTAGTTATGAATAATGATATTATTAATGGCTTTGACAATGATATTAATGCTTTTTTTGGATTTCCAAATATGGAGTTAACTCCTTCTGTTTTTTCCATAATTTTTTACCAAATAATATTTTATTTATTAATATGCAATATTTAATCCAATATTTTTTTATTTCATTAAATAATACGTCTAGCAAGTTATTTATTATACTATAAATGTTTATAAGAATAAATAATTTGTTCAAAAAAAAAATATGTTAAATTAAGGGACTTGGATAAAATATAAATATCATAATTTAGATATTTTATAAAAGATAGGTTGTGCGCAATTACATATCACCCCCTTTTACGTATGTTTTTTTAAAGTAGATTAAACCTTTTATATTTTTTGCACAACCTATCGTTTATATTACTATTTTTAAAAAATAAAGAATTTATTTTAATTAGAAAAAAAATTAATATCTTTGCGAACATATTATATATTTAAAATAATAAAAATGGTAATATATTTTAAAAAAAATAGATAAAGGTTATAATTAATGGCATCTGGAATATTAATATTTACACATATATTTCCTGTAATACCAGTAATTTTAGGATTTTTTGGAGTTCTACTATTAATACAAGGTATAATGGAAAGAAAAAGACCGTTAACCGTCATAGGCACAATATTGTTTTTCATAGCGGGAATATTGCCTTTCCTTGTAATACCATATATAATATAAAAGAATAATTTATTTCTAAAACTTTTTTTTATGATAACAAATTCAATATATGATAAATATAAAATAGATTTTAAAGAAAATTACGAAACAAATGAGTTTTCCTATTATTTTATATTTAATGAGAATAGAGAATTATATTTGAAAGATAATGAAGTTCCTAATTTCAAAGAGGATATTGTAGTTAATATAAATTTCCAATTATATATTGGAAAATACGATAATAAACCCTGTTTTGTGATTAATACAAATAATAATACTGAATCTTCTTTTTACTCACTAGTTGATGTTTATAATTTGAATAAAGATTTATATTTAATGGCAAGTCGTGCAGTACTTGTAAATGATTGGTTTAAATCCCACCAATATTGTGGTGCATGTGGAACTAAAAATATAATTGATAGTAAAGATATGATGATGAAGTGTCCTAAATGTGGACAAGTTCATTATACACGCATAGCTCCAGCAATAATTGTTGCAATATGTAAAGGTGAAGAGCTTTTAATGGCCAAACATAGTCGCCACAAAGAAGATAAGTATAGTTTAATTGCAGGTTTTGTTGAAGCTGGAGAAAGTATAGAAGAAGCTGTGCACCGAGAAGTGTTTGAAGAAGTTGGTTTATATGTTAAAAATTTAGAATACATTAAAAGTCAACCATGGCCATTTCCTAATTCTTTAATGTTAGCATTTACTGCAGAATATGATTCTGGAGATATAAATGTTGATGGTGAAGAAATTGTCGATGCTAAATGGTTTAAAAAAGAAGATATTAATGAACCAGAAACAGATATAAGTGTATTTTCTTATCTTATTGATAAATTTCTTGGAAAAGAAGAAAAATGAGTTAATATAATAAATATTTTTTTATATTCTAATTTCACCACTATGTAGGCTTGTTCCTAATAATGCTTTTTTTATTCCTTGTTGTTTTACTTCCTTAAGATTTTGAGGGTTTATTCCACCACCAATTATTATTTTATCTTTAAAATCTTTGAATTGTTCTAATAAATCCTCGTTAAATCCTTTTCCAGTTCCTACATTTGATATATCAAGTAATATTATTTCGCTAGGATTGTATTTTTTAAGAATTTCACAAAATTCTTTTAAATTTAGTTTTAAGTTTTTAGAATATAATTGGTTATTTTTAATATCCACACTTATTATTATTCTTTCATTAGGAAAGTTTTTGAATATTTTTTCAAGTTCTTCTATGTTTTCTAGTGTTTCTGTTGCAATTATTATTTTGTCCGCATATTCTAGTAAAAATTTGAATGTTTCGTAATTTTTGACACCTGCATCCAATATTACTGGAATCATTAGATTTATGTGTTTTACTAGGTTTATATTGTGCCCTGTTCCTTCAATTAAATCTAAATCTGCAATATACACTCTTTTTGCATTGTTTAATCTTAGTGAGTTGCATATTTCGAAGGGATTGGAATTATGTGAGTAAATTGTTTGTAATGGTTTGTATGTGTCACGTAATCCAGATTTTCCTGCAACTGCTATTTTTCCTTTAAGGTCTAGAACAGGTATTACTTCAAACATTTTTTTTAATTTTATTTTTTTATTCTTTGTAGTTAGCTTCTATATAATTATCTAATTTTTTGTATGCAATATCTATTGTTTCTTGTATTGTTTCTTTAGGTATATCTCTTAATCCATCTGTTTCTACATTGACATCTGCATCTACATCTAGATTTTTGTCTTTATCATCGAATACTGTTTCTATGTTGATTTCTAGATTTATTATTTCTTTATTAGATAATATTTTTGATATTTCTTTGTTTATTTCATTTGATAAGAAATCAGATATATCGTTTAAATCGTTTTCTGATAGGTTTTTTATTTTTTTCATTATTGTGCCTTTAGTTTTTGTGTGGAATTTTTTGTAAAAAAAAAGATTGTTTTTTATTTTTTTCTCTTTTTTTGAATTTTTTTGAAAAAAATATTTTTAAGAGAAAAAAAATGTTTTTTTTTGTTTAAATTTTTTTATTGTGTGTTTGGTTGTGTGCCTTGCATTGATTTTTCTATGCTTTTTTGCATTTCTTGTAATTTTTTCATTACTCTTTCTTCTTGGCGTGTCATTGTTTGTTGTCTTAGTTTGTATGTTTCTATTTTGTCTTCTAGTTCTTCTTTGATTGTGTTGTAGTCTACTTTTATTAGTATGTTTCCTGCGGTTTTGTATACGTCTGCGTTTTCGTCTGTTTTGTTTAATTCATCTAATGCTGCTTGTGCTTCATGTATTTGAATGTCGTTATTATTTTTTTGTATTGTTATTGTTTGAGCTTGTTGTTGTAGTTGTTGGAATTGATTTAATTGTTCTTGTACATTTTTTGGAATATCCATTTTTTATCACCATTATATTTTTTTATATTTTATTTTTTTTATTAATATTATTTGTATTTGTTTTGTATTTTTTTTATGATTTTCTATTGAGAACGAAGTCTGCTATTAATCGAAGTGATGTTTTAAATTCACTTTCAGGCAATATTTCAAGTAGTTCTTTAGCTTTATTGACATTTTCTTGTGCAATATTTTGAGCATATTGAATACTGCCATATTTATTAAATAAACTTATCGCTTCATCTACCTCACTTTGAGATGATTCTGGATTTTTAAGTATATTTATTAAACGTTCACTATCAACATCATCTGCCTGACTTAATGCTTTAACTACCATTAACGTCATTTTACCTTCTACAATATCACTACCAACAGGCTTACCTAAATCCTCCTCAGTACTTATAACATCAAGATAATCATCTTGTATTTGGAAAGCTAAACCTATAAGTTTACCATAATCATACATTGCATCAATTACTTCTTGTTCAGCTCCACCAATAATTGCTCCAGCTTTTGTTGCAGCTGCAATTAATGCACCAGTTTTTTTGAATATCATTTCCATATATTCTTCTTCTTTAACTTGGAAATTTCCTTCAAAGCTCATATCACTAGCTTGACCTTCACAAATCTTAACACATGCATCTGCAACTGTTGCTAATGCTTGATTTTTTTGAGCCATAGAAATATTTTCACCAGAAGTATTAGCAATTATTTCAAATGATTTACTAAAAAGAGTATCTCCAGCAAGTATTGCTACAGATTCATCCCAGACTTTATGTACTGCTGGTTTACCTCTTCTCATATCATCTGCATCCATAATGTCATCATGTATTAATGAAAATGTATGAATCAATTCTATTGCTGCAGCAGTATCTAATGTTGACTCTTTATCTCCCCCAACTGCTTGACTAACTATTAAAGTTAAGTTTGGGCGTAACATTTTTCCACCAGCTTCAGTAAGATATATTGATGCATCTTGTAAATTATCTGGAGTTATTATTTCTAAGTTACTTTTTATTGTATCAAAAATAATTTTTGAGTTTTCTTTTAGTATTGGAATTACTTTATCCATAATTTTTTCCCTCTTAAAAATATTCTTTTTTTATTTATTATTAAATACTTGTGCTTGTGCATTTCTTAATATGTGAACATCTTTTCCTATACGGTATCCTTCTTCTTCGGCTAACATACCATATGCAGATAACATATCCAAATCTCCGTGTGCAGGTATAATATGTTTAGGTTTTAACATTCTTAAAAAGTCACGGTGATCCTCTCTTCCTGCATGCCCACTTACATGTGCGTTTGGATATATTCTTGCCCCTTTACTTTTTAAGCGTGTTTCTAACATATGTCTGTTTGCTTTATTTGTTGGATTTGGTATTACTGCTGCAGAGATAATTACATTATCTCCCGGTTTTATTGTGTAAGGTGTTTTATCTGCAGCTATTCTCGGTAATAGTGCATCTGGTTCTCCTTGGTGTCCAGTAGTTACTAATAAATATTTTTCTGGATTATCATCTGCTTTTGCTAATGCACGGTTAACTGCTTTAGGGTGTCCGTGGATTGTTGCATTTTTAGGTAGTGTGAGTAATCCCATTTTTTGTGCTAATCCACAGTATCTTTCCATACTTCTTCCAAGGAATAATACTTCACGATGTCCTTTTCCTGCAATATCTGCTATTGTTTGTATACGTTCTACATGTGATGAGAAAGTAGTTACTATCATTCCATGTTTTTCGTTCATTGGTTGTTTCATTAAATCTTCAAGTATTACTCTTGGTATTTTTTCAGAGTATGTTCTTGCTTGTTCGAAGTTTCGTGCATTTGTTGTTTCAACTATTAAACAGGATACTCCTTTTCTTCCTATTTCTCTCATACGATTGTAATCTGGAGGAGGACTAATTTTTTGATGATTGTCAAATTTAAAATCTAAAGCATATACAATTATTCCTTCAGGAGTGTGTAATGCTGCAATTATTGCTTGAGGTATACTGTGTGTTGATCTTATAAATTCTAATGTTATATTTTTAGATAATTTTAATTTTGCACCAGGATTTAAAGATTTGATTGGATTATTTACTTTAAATTTACGTTCTCCTTTTATTGTATTTTCTATTAATGCTGTTGTAAATGGTGTTCCAATTAATGGTGCATTGTATCTGTGAGCTAGTTTTGCAACTGCTCCTATATGATCTAAATGTCCGTGTGTGAATACTATACCTTTCACTTTACCATCTACATCTTTCATTAAAGTATCATCAGGTATTACACCACGTTCTATTAAATCTAGACTGTGCATACGGTCTATATCTGTGTCTTCATGTATATTAATACGGTCAAGGTGTATTCCCATATCAAATATTACTACTTCATCCCCTATTTTTACAGCAGTCATGTTTTTCCCAACTTCTTCATAACCGCCAATTGCGATAACTTCTATTGTCATATTGTTTTTCTCCTTTGTGAGTATTGTTTTGTGTTTATTCCTCTTTGTTCTAGCCATTCTCGTGTTTTGCCTTTTATTATGAGATTAGTGTTGTTTTTTAGTTCCTCAATATTTTTAGCTCCTACTAAGAACATTGCTATTTTTAAGGATTCGTTGAATTTTTCGATTAGTTGATTTAGTTTTTCTGTTCCTTGGTATGCATTTTTAAGTGCTGGTAGTGCCATTCCTACACTGTCTGCCCCTAAAGCTATTGCTTTAGCTGCATCTAATCCTGTTCTTATTCCTCCAGATGAGATTACTGGTATGTTAACATTATTAGTTACTTCTACTGTGCTTATACTTGTTGGTATTCCCCAATCCCAGAAGAGTTGGCCAAGATATTTATCTTCTGCACGGTATGTTTCAACAGCAGCCCAGCTAGTTCCACCAGATCCTTCAATATCAATATAAGATATTCCAACATTTTCTAATAGTTTTGCATCTTCACCACTTATACCGCAACCTGTTTCTTTTGCCATTACAGGTACTTTTATTGTATTTGTGATTTCTTTTATATAATCTAAAAACCCTGTATTATCAACATCTCCTTCTGGTTGTATTGATTCTTGTAGTGGATTTAAATGTACTGCAAGTATATCTGCATCAAACATTTCTACAGCATCTTTTGCTAAATCAATTTGTGGAGCACCTATATTTCCAAGTAATAATGCATTTGGAGCATTGTCTCTTGTTACAGAGTATGTTTCAACAAGTTCTGGATGTTGTATTCCTGCACGTTGACTTCCAATACCCAAACCAATACCTTTTTCTTCTGCAACTATTGCTAAATTTTTATTAATATTTTTAGCATCAGGGTGTCCACCAGTTATAGCTGTTATAAATAAAGGAGAATCTAATTTTTTACCAAAAACATCTGTTGATATATCAATTGTTTCTTTATTGATTTCAGGCAATGCTTTATGTATCAATTCTATATCTTCAAAACCTGTACTCTTATTATATTGTACATTTTCATCCATACAGATTTTAAGATGTTCTAATTTTCTATTGGATATCATATTTTCCTTTTAAAATTTTTTTAATTAATTTGATAATTATTTTTTTCTTCAATCTACTTATTTTCCCATACCTGGAAAAAAACTCTTACTTAAATCAAAAAATATTTTTTTTTTAAATTTTTTATTTTTTTAAATTGTTAATTTTTATTAAAATATAATTGTTTTATTTTTTTTCTTTTGTCAATTCTCTTTTTTATTATCACTTCACTATAAAAATTTTTTAAATGAAATTATTAAAATGAAAAAAATATTATTCTTCTTTTTTTATTAATGTTCCTTTAAATTCTTTAGATTGTAATGCATTTGCTATAATTCCTGGAGTATTAGCATTAACAATACAAGATTCTATACCTAAATTTGTTAAACTTAAAAGTTCATTTACTTTACCAACCATTCCACCAGTAACATCAATATTATTTGTTGATTCTAAAAATTCAATTTGTTCAATGCTACTTAAAACATTGATTAACTTTGCATCATCATGCTTTTTAGGATTTTTATTATAAACACCATCAACATCAGTTCCTAGAATAATACTATCGGAATTAAGAATCTTAGAAATATATTGTAATACTTGATCTCCTGAGATTATTGCCATTTTTAATGATTCATCAAGTACTATATCTCCATAAAGGACTGGAATATAACCTTCATCCAAATATTTTTTTATTAATTTAAGATTAATATTAAAAACGCGCTTATTATCTGTAGTGATGAATGCTGAAGGAGGTAATGCAACAACAGGAATATTATGTTCTATTAAAACATCACATATTATTGAATTTAATTTTTTAACTTGATTTTGTATTTCAGCAAAACCTAATCTTTTATAGGGATACTCTTCATCATTAATAGGGTCGTTTATTTTGTATTTATCTGCTGGCGGATGGCCAAATGAACCTGCACCATGAATTAAAATTAAACCATCATTTAAATCAGATGTTATATTTTCTATTTTTAATGAATCTTCAATTTCACTTGCTATACGATTTAAATTATCGTAATCAACTTCTGGTTCAGCTGAATCTTTTTTTGTTAATATGCTTCCACCAATTTTCAAAATAATCATAAGACTACAAACAACCTTAAAATCAATTAAATGAAAAAAAATATATTTTATTTTTTTTATCTTCTGTAATTAGGTTTTCTTTTTTTAGTTAAAACTCCATCCCTTGAAAATTTAATTTTAATAGTGTTATCAAATCTATTTATTGCTTTTCTAACACGGTCCGCATTATTTGGACATAAAGCAATAATACTTCCTCCACCACCAGATCCTGTGATTTTAGAACCTATTGCTCCATAACGACGTGATAAATAAACCATACGAGATAATTCTGGCGTGTTAACTCCTAATGAATCGAGTAAACCATGATTAAGATTCATTAATTCACCAATTTTTTGAATATTATTATTTAAAATAGCTATACGTGCTTCATTAGCAATATAACCCATAGTTTCAATAATAGGTCCAACAATATACGGATAAGAATCTTTTAATAATTTAACATTTCTTACCATTCTTCCAGTATTTCCATATTTAGTAGTATAACCAATAACAAAATTTGTATTCAAATGATTAGTGAAAACAATAGGTTTTTTCTCACGAGAAAGATAAATTAATCCCCCATATGTACTTACCAATGTATCTAATGGACTAGCCATTCCCTGAACATCAACTTCTACATTATGTGCATCGTTAGCTAAAGATTCTTTAGTATAACGAATATTATGATACTTAAACAAAGCAGCCAAAGTTGCAACTGTAACTGCTGCAGA
>CAZJLS010000054.1:0-11982 GCA_964547125.1 uncultured Methanobacteriaceae archaeon
TTAACATTGTTTTCTTTTATGATTTTTATTTCATTATCTGATAACCATACACAGTGTGCTGCTATTACATCTGATCTTAATACTTCTAAGTCGTTTAAATATTCGAATGGTCTTTTTCCTGTTGCTTCTTTAACATCATTTATTTCTTTTTGTGTTTCGTTCATGTGGATGTGTATACCAACATTATATTTATCTGCTTCTTCTCTTGTTCTTGCTAATAATTCTTCTGAACATGTGTATGGTGAGTGTGGTCCGAATTTACAGGTTATTCTTCCATCTGCAGTGTTGTGGAAGTTTTTTATTAAATCTATATTTTCTTTAAATTCGTTTTCTCTTTTTTCCTCATCACCAAAATCTATCATACCATAAGATAATACTCCACGCATTCCTGATTTTTCAACGGCTCTTGCAACACTATTCATATAAAAGTACATGTCATTAAATGTTGTTGTTCCTGTTTTTATCATTTCAACAATTGCAAGTAAAGATCCAATATAACAGTAATTAGAATTTAAATTTGCTTCCATAGGCCATATATTGTCATTTAACCATGTATCTAATTCCATATCATCTGCTAATCCTCTGAAAAGATTCATTGCAATATGATTATGAGTGTTAACTAAACCTGGCATTAAAAAATTACCATTACCCTCAATAACCTTATCTGCTGAAACAGTTATATTTTCACCTATATCAACTATTTTATCATTTTCAATTAAAACAGACCCGTTAAAATCTTTAACTCTACCATCATCATAAGTTAAAATGTTTACATCTTTAATAAGTGTATTTTTAGTTTCCATATAAATTACCTAAAAAAAATATTCATTAAAATAATATATTATTAAATAATAATATTATAGTTTATTACAAAAATAAATTATTAGAAGTAAGTAAAAAAAATATAATAATAAAAAAAAATTTTAAAAAAATATAATCATTATTTTTTTTGTTTTTCTTGGAGGAATAAAATAAAAAATGAAAATCATAATTGCAGTACCATCAAAAGGTAGAATAAGTGAACCTGCAGTGAATATGCTTGAACAAGCAGGTTTAGGTTTAAAAGATAAAACTAACAGAAAATTATTCTCATCCACATACAACGAAAATATAGATGTAATGTTTGCAAGAGCTGCAGACATACCAGAATTCGTATCTGAAGGAATAGTAGATTTAGGAATAACCGGATTAGACTTAATAAAAGAAAACAATGCGGAAGTAGATATATTAAACGATTTAGAATTCGGTCAAACAAGACTTGTAATAGCCGCACCTGAAGAATCAGAAATCAACAAGCCAGAAGACTTAAAAAACGGTATGACTATTGCAACAGAATTCCCAAATCTTACAAAAGAATATTTAAAAAGAAAAAATTTAGATATGAAAATTGTTAAATTAACAGGATCAACTGAAATAGCACCATTTATAGGTGTTGCTGATGTTATAAGTGATTTAACAAGTACAGGTTCAACATTAAAAATGAACCATCTAAAAATAGTAGATGACATTTTAAAAAGCTCCATAAAATTAATATCAAACAAAAAAAGTCTAGAAGAGAAAAAAGAACTAATTGAATCAATAAGCACAAGTATAAGTGGAGTTCTAGATGCAAAACAGAAAAAACTTGTATTAATGAATGTGTCTAAAAAAGATTTAGATAAAGTAAAAGATGTAATACCTGCAATGAGTGGACCAACAATATCTGAAGTACTATCAAAAGACGAAGAAACCGTTGCAATACAAGCTGTTTTTAATGAAGATGAAGTATTTGATTTAACAAACAGTTTAAGAATTGCAGGAGCAAAAGACATTCTAGTTATGCCAATAGAGAGAATAATATGAAATTTTTAAGATTCGAATATGATAATAAAATAAAAAATGGTTACTACGATGGTGAAAAAGTCGTTGAACTAAAAAAAGACATACTAACATATTTTAAGAAAAATCTTGAAGATATAACTAAAGACTTTCAAAAATCCTACTCAATAGATGAAATTAACATCATAAAACCTGTTGAGCCAAGTAAAATAATATGTATTGGTCTAAATTATAAAGATCATGCAGAAGAAATGAACTTAGAATTACCAGAAAGTCCTGTAATTTTCATAAAACCTTCTAACACAGTTATTGGATATGGAGATAAAATAATTTATCCAGATAATTCCACGAGAGTTGATTATGAAGGTGAATTAGCAGTAGTTATTGGTGAAAAAACCTCAAAAGTTACAAAAGAAGAAGCAAAAGAAAAAATATTCGGATATACCATTATGAACGATGTTACTGCAAGAGACTTCACATATTCAGATGGTCAATGGACACGTGGAAAAAGCTGTGATACTTTCGCGCCATTAGGTCCAGTTATAGAAACCGAAATGAATCCAATGAATCAAAATATAAAATTAACAATAAACGATGAAATCAAACAAGATTCAAATACAAAAAATATGATTTTCTCACCATATGACTTAATAGAATATATAAGTCAAAATATAACCCTTTATCCAGGAGACATTATATCTACAGGAACACCACCAGGTGTAGGGCCAATGGAAAAAGAATCTAATATTAAAATATCAATAGATGATATTGGAACTTTAATTAACAAGTTAATATAAAATTAATATTAATAAGAAAATTTATTAGGATTTGATTAAAATTTTAAATCTAAAACATGTTATATCAATAAAAGACTTTAAAAAAGAAGATATACTTTACATTCTAGATGAAGCATCAAAATTAGAAAATATTGCTAAATCAAAAGAAACATCCAGTGAATTAGCAGGTAAAATATTAGGTATGATGTTTTTCGAACCTTCAACAAGAACAAAATTATCATTTGAAACAAGTATGAAACGTTTAGGTGGAGAATGTATAAGTATACAAAGTAGTGATGCTTGCTCTGTTGCAAAAGGAGAGAGTTTAGCAGATACTTCTAAAATGTTTGAAAGTTATTGTGATGCAATTGTTATAAGACATGATTTAGAAGGTGTTTCAAGATTTTTATCAGAAACTATTAATATTCCAGTTATTAATGCAGGAGACGGTGCAGGTCAACATCCAACACAAACATTACTTGATTTATACACAATGCAAAAAGAATTTGGTAAAATTGATGGATTAAAAGTTGCATTAATCGGTGATTTGAAATATGGTAGAACTGTACACTCATTAGTATATGCATTAGGATTATTTGATGTTGAAATAACTCTTATTTCTCCAGATGAGTTGAAAATGCCTGAAAATGTTATACATGATTTAAAAGAAAAAAATATTAAAATCCAAGAAAAAAAAGAAATCAAAGACATTATTGATGATGTTGATGTTTTATATGTGACCAGAATCCAAAAAGAACGTTTCCCTGACTATGAAACATATTTAAATGTTAAAGGAGCATATATTATTAATAAAAATATGTTAAAAGGTAAAGATTTAATTGTAATGCATCCATTACCACGTATTGATGAAATATCAACAGATGTAGATGATACAAAATATAATAAATATTTCCAACAAGCATTTAATGCTGTTCCAGTAAGAATGGCTATATTAAAAAATATTATAAAAAATAATAAAAAAGAATTAAATTATTAGAAACCATATAAACTATTTTCTAATAACTCAACATCACATTGTAATTTAATTAAATTAGTTCTTCCTTTACCTCTACCCATTGAAACAGGATTAGTTGAAACTAAACCAAGCATTTCCAATTCACCAATAAAATCAAAAATTCTTCTATATGTTACAGAATCTCCTTTAGAAATTTCTTCATAAGTTTCATATAATTTACCAGAAGTTATTTTTTCATCCTCTGTTTTCTCTCTAGTTAATTTTAACAAGGATTCTAAAACTCTTTGTTGTTGTGTAGGTAGAGTTTGAATAATTTCAGTTACTTTATTATGTTCAATTCTTGATTTTGCTTCTCTAACATAAGAACCATGCACAATATCTGATTTTTCTTCATCTGCAATTTCACCAGCAGCTTTAAGTAAATCTAATGCATATCTAGCATCCCCTTCTTCTTTTGCAGCTAGTGCAGAACATAAAGGTATAACATCATCCGCTAAAGTATTTTCATTGAATGATAATTCTGATCTTTCCTTTAATATATCAGATAATTGTTCAGCATTATATGGTGGAAATACTATTTCACGATCCATTAAACTACTTTTAGCACGAGGTTTAATGAACTTTTTAAAATCTAAATAATTACTAATTGATAAAATAGAAACATTATCTGTTCTAGTTAAAGTATAAAGAATTCCATCCCCATCTTTTTTAAGTAAAATATCAATCTCATCTAATATAACAATTAAAATTGTTTTTCTACCAAAAGCATTAGTTCTGAAAATATCTCTAAAAACATTAACCACTTCTGCTTTTGTCCATCCCCTATTCGGAACATCACGTCCTAATTTTTGACATAAATGAGCAATAACTTGATATTCAGTTGTGAAATCTGTACATCTTATATATTCAATTCTAATGAAAACATTTTTAGATTCTGCAGCTTCTAAAAGTTGATCTCTAGCAAATTTTGCAGCTGCTGTTTTACCAGTTCCTGTTTTACCATAAATAGTTATATCTGTTGGATTAACATTGTTTAAAGCATCAACCCAATATTGTGCTATAGATTCTATTTGTTCACGTCTGTGAGGTAAATGATTAGGTATAAATACATGATTTAAAGGTTTTTTATCCTTAAATACTGTGTTTTCATTATCCATATCATCTTGAATTTTTTCAAAAATATTTTGCATTAATAGTATCTCCAAATTATTTTCCTATCTTAAAATAATTTTAATGAATATAGTATATAAAACTTATGTATGATTTCAAGTGTAAAACAAAAATCTAAAAGAAATAAAAAGAAATAAAATTAAAAAATAACAATAAACAAAAGATAAAATTTCATATAAAATTAAAAATATATGTTAAAAAATCAAAATACCATATTAAATTGGTTTAAATATGAAAATAATAATGCGTATAAACACTGAAAAATACCGAAAAATGGGATAAAAAAATAGTTCTATTTCATATGTATTAAAAATAAAGAAAATAAAACTAAAATAAACTCTTAAAATTATTAAAAAATCAAGATATATATTAATAAATTTCATCAAAGAAAAAATAAACAATTAAAATGTTAAATAAACAAATTTAAACTCATGAATTTTGAAAATAAAAATAATTGAAAATAAGTTTATAATTGACAGACATGTATTTCAAGTGAAACAAATTTCATCAAAAAGAAGATTTTGAAGACATTAATTTCAAGTGTAAAATTAAAATCTTAAAATCGTTAAAAATCGTTTATTAATAAAAATACATGTTAAAAATAATTTTAGTTTAAAAAATTTTCATCAAAAAAAGAGGTGAATTTCATATGTAATTACACTTGAAATATACCCCTTCAAACTTAATATATCGTCGCATATTATTTCACTTGAAATATATGTCTCACACTAAAAAATTAAAAAAATTTATACAAACATATTATCTTGATTACTTTTTTTATTCACATTAAAATTATAATCTAATTTCCATAAACATTGCAATTTTCCTTTAAACACTTTTTTAATAGCTTTTATTAAATTATGTTTTGTTAATCCATCTTCATATAGTTCATCAGTAATTACAAATCTTTTTAATACATCATTTGGATGTTCTAATTCAAAATCTAAAAGCATTTCATTTAAACTAAATCTAACATCCCATATTAATTCTAATTTTTTTTCATTTGAAGCTGTACTTACTATGTTTAAGTGTGTTGGATCTAATTCAGTTGCACATCCTATTAGAATCATATCAGGTTTATTTTTAGGTTGTATTATATCCATCATATGATTTTCAGGATAATTTGCTATGAAATGAAAATTAGCATTTTCATCTCCTACTTCGTTTTTATACATACCTTCTTCAACTAACCATTTTTGTACTAGTTCTCTGTTTATCATATAAATTCACAATTTTAATTTTTTATTTTAAATATCGTTTTACCATATTAATTTTTATTATATAAATTTATAAATTAAATTAAAAATATATTTTATGTTGAATATAACATGTTGTTTAATAATTTTGGGTATTATATAATTTTATTATTTTTTATTAGTTTTATATTAGATTTCATTATTGGTGAGTTTCCTATTATAATACATCCTGTTGTTTATATAGGAAAAGTGATAGATTTTTTCACTAATTTATTTATTAACTCAAAAAATAGATTTTCAGGTGTTAAATTAACATTTTCTTGTATTATATTAGTTGATTTTGTTTTTATAATATTATATTATATTATTTTTAATATTTTAACTTATTTTGATTTTATTTATTATGATTTAGTTTTTATTTTATTAATTAGTTTATTATTTGCTAATTTATATTCTGTTAAGTTGTTAATTAACTCTACTTACGATATTAAACTGAAATTGATGGATGATTTGGATAGTGCACGTTCTGCAATGTCATATTTAGTAAGTAGGAATACAAAGGAATTAAGTGTTGAGAATATAATATCTGCTTCTATTGAAACTATGACAGAAAATATTACAGATTCTTATGTTTCCAGTATTTTTTATCTGTTTTTATTTGGATTATTTGGATTACTTTTTAAATTTAGTTTTTTTGATTTGATTATGTTTTCTGTCTCAGGATCTTTAATTTTTAGGATTATCAATACTCTTGATGCTATGGTTGGTTATAAAAATGATAAGTTTAGATTTATTGGTTGGTTTCCTGCTCATTTAGATGATATTTTAAATTTTATTCCAGCTCGTTTTACAGGTTTTATTGTTGTTATATCTTCATTTTTTATTGGTTTAGATTATAAAAATAGTTTTTTTATATTTAGAAGAGATTGTTTGAAAACTCCTAGTCCTAATTCTGGTTTTACTATGTCTGCTGTTGCAGGTGCATTAAATGTTCAATTAGAAAAAATGAATACATATGTTTTGGGTGATAAGAATAAGGATTTAGATTTGAACGATATTGATTTGGCTATTAAGTTAACTCGTGTTACAATTTTAATATCTACAATAATTTTGTTATTTTTATTTTTAATTGTGGATTGTTTAATTTAGAAATAGTAGTTGTTTTTGGCTTGTTTTATTGTTTTTAATTTAGGTTCATATGTTATTGTACCACCAAATACAATAACATATTTCCCCGAACCTAATCCACCGTTTTTTTCACCATTTTTTAAAAAAAGTACTATACATAATTATTAATTTTACATATAGTAATTATTAATTTGTATTATTAAGTATATATACTTTTCACTATTTTATTTTTATCTTGTGATAAAATATGTTTCTTTATTTTTAGTTAAAACAATACTTCTTTCCCAATTTTCATCTTTTTCAGGATAATCTTCTCTATAATGAGCTCCTCTACTTTCTTTTCTTAGTATTGCTGATTTTATGATTAATTTACTAATTTCAATCATATTAATTAATTCTAATCCATTTATTAATTTTTCGTTATATTCTTTTTTATTACTTATATTGAGATTGTTTGTTTTATTTTCGATTTCATTTATTTTATCTAATGCAATTTTTAATCCTTTTTCATTTCTTATTATTGAAACATATTCCCACATTATGTTTTTTAAATCATTTTTTAGTTTTGTTGGATCGTATTTTCCATTTTTGATTAGATTTTTAATTCTTTCTTCTTCTGCTTCTATCATTTCTTCGTTGATTGTGAAATCTGTGTTTTTGCAGGTTTTAGCTGCTGATTTTCCAGCTATTTCTCCGAATACTTGTGTGTCTGCTAATGCATTACCACCTAATCTGTTAGCTCCGTGCACTCCTCCTGTAACTTCTCCTGCTGCGAATAGATTTTGGATGTTTGTTTCACATTTTGTGTTTATTTTTATACCGCCCATGAAGTGGTGTGCTGTTGGTGCTACTTCCATTTTTTCTTTTCTTATATCAACCCCTACATCTAGGAATTGTTCTAACATGGTTTCTAGTTTTTCTTCAATTATTTCGTCTTCTAGGTGGCTAATGTCTAAGTATACTCCTCCTTTTTCGCTTCCTCTGTTGTTCCTTATTTCATTGTATATTGATCTTGCAACGACATCTCTTGTTGCTAGTTCTTTTCTTGGGTCGTAGTTTTCCATGAATCTTTCGTTGTTTTTGTTTAGTAGTATTCCTCCTTCTCCTCTAACAGCTTCTGTTACTAAAACTCCTGCTTTTGATTTTGGGAATACCATTCCTGTTGGGTGGAATTGGATTTCTTCCATGTCTATTAGTTCTGCACCTATTCTGTATCCTATTGCGAATCCATCTCCGTTTTTCTGTATTGTGTTTGATGTTATTGGGTATAGTTGACCTGCTCCTCCAGTTGCAAGTATTATGGCTTTTGTTTGGAAGAATATTGTTGTTGAATTTTTTAGGTTTAATCCTATTGCTCCTATTACTTTTTCTCCTTTTTTGTCTGTGATTAAGGAGGTTATCATTATTTCGTCTATTGTTTCGATTTTGTTTTTTATTATTTCTTCTTTTAGGGATGTTATTATTTCGTGTCCAGTTCTGTCACTTTGGAAGTATGTTCTTTTTTTTGTTTGACCTCCAAATGGTCTTTGGTTTAATTTTCCATCATCTTTTCTATCGAATAATGCTCCGTATTCTTCTAGGTCGTTTAATCTATCTGGAGAGTTATTAACTAGAGTTTTAACTAGTTCTTTGTCGTTTAAGTATCCACCTCCTTTTAATGTGTCTTCGTAATGTATTTTTTTGTCATCATCTGGATTTATTCTAGTTATTGCTGCATTATATCCTCCTTCGGCCATTCCTGTACAGCCTGATTTGAAAGAAAGTCCTTTGGATACGATTGTTGCTTTATATCCATTTTTGTTTATTTCGATAGCAGCTCTACTTCCTGCTCCTCCAGATCCAATTATTAATACATCTGTTTTGTAGATTTTACTCTCCATTTTTATCCCTAATTAATTTTTTTGTTTGTATTCTATTATATCTTGGATTGTTACGATTGGTAAGTTATGTTCTTTTGAGAATTTTATTACTTCTGGCATTCTTGCCATTGTTCCATCTGGGTTTGTGATTTCAGCTAGTACTCCCATTGGTTTTAGTCCTGCTAGTTCCATCATATCTACGTTTGCTTCTGTGTGTCCGTCTCTTTCTAGAACTCCACCGTTTTTAGCTCTTAGTGGGAATACATGTCCTGGGTGACTTAAATCTTCAGGTTTTGCATCATCTGCTGCAGCTGCTTTAACTGTTGTTACTCTGTCTGCTGCAGATACTCCGGTTGTTACTCCTTCTGCTGCTTCTATTGTTATTGTGAATGCTGTTCCATATGTGCTTGTGTTGTTTTTAACCATTAGTGGGAGTTCTAGTTGATCTGCTTTTTCATCTTTCATACATAAGCATATTATTCCACTACATTCTCTAATTAGTAAAGCCATTTGTTCGTTTGTTAGATGTTCTGCTGAGTAGAATATATCTCCTTCGTTTTCTCTATCTTCATCGTCTGTTACGATAATTCCATTTCCTTCTTTTAAGGCTTCTATACCTTTTTTCACTCTTTCTTCTGGTGTTCCTTCTAACATTTCTTCATGATTCATAGTAAAGTGTCTCCTGTTTTCTATTGTTTTTTTAAATACTAGAACCAGGGCTTAAAAAAGAAGATTAAATTTTTTATTATAAAATTTAATATTTTATTTATTTTATTCAATATTTTTTCTTTTTTTATTCTCTTTCATCCCGACTGTAACGGTCGGTTTTGGATTTTCACCAAATCAACATTATTTTTAGTTTTAATGCTCGTGGACTTATCATTATTATTTTTTTTATGAATCACCACCGGTGGAGAATTTCACTCCGCCCTGAGAACAAATAATTTTTTTTATATAAATCTTTATATAATTATAATGCTTAAAATAAGTTTTTATTTAAGTATAATAATATATTTAGAATAGGTCTAATGAACATATACTTATATTATTTTGTAAAATTATAAAGTAACATGTTTTTAATTAAAGTTAAGATTTATTAAAATTATATTAATTGTATTAAATTATAAAATTAGAGAAGATGAATTCATGGAAATTGATGGTAAAGTAACAACAGGATATGGTAAAGCAGCATACTTTTTAGGACAAGAATTTTACAAAGAAAAATTCGAGAAAAAATGCGGATTTACACCCTTCCCAGGAACACTAAACGTAATAATCCCAAAAAGCAAACAAAATACAATAAATACAATAAAAGATAACTGTAACAACATAATAAAACCAAACAAAGACTTTGGTGGAGTAAAATACGTTAAAGCAACACTAAACAATGAAATAGAAGGAGCAATAATATTTCCTGAAAAAACAACCCATGAAATACACTACTTAGAATTCATATCAAAAGACAAACTAAGAGAAAAACTAAATTTAAAAGACGGAGATATAGTTACAATAAAATTCAACGATTAAAAAATCCTTTTATATCATCAAAACCTAAATAACCACTAAAATTAGGTTTACCACTCATTTCAACAATACTTAAAAGATTTAAATTATCTTTAACAAACTCTAAAGCTTTTAAACTAAACAAATCATACCTAATCTCCACCTCAGGAGTAGCACCACGCTCTTCTAACTTAGCTTTTTTCATATAAAATATATTATCAACACCAGTACTATCCTTAACAAAAGGCACAACATTATTAAAAATATCTACATCATAAACCTTATTAAACAAAATACCATTAACATTAACACCCATCTTAGAAAGCATTTTTGCATGAGAACTTAAATCAACTGCAGCAGACTCAATACCACCTTTATTAACACCAGAAGCTAATAACATAGGAATATTTCCAGCAACAGCAATTTCAGAAGTAGAATAAGGAATGCGTTCATTCAACAAACCAGTGAAAACACTCATAACACCTTCAATAAGAACAACATCATAAGAAGAATTCTTCAATGAATTCAAAACATCATTTAAATCCATCCAACCAAGATGACCAATCTTAATAGATGCAAAATCTTCCATCTTACCCTTTGTTAAATACAAACTACTAATAGTATCCCTAACATCAGGACCAACTTTTAAAACTCCAACATTCAAACCCTTTTCTCTTAAAGCACCAACTAAACCAGTAGTTAAAAAAGTCTTACCAGAATCAGAACCAGTACTACCAATAATTAAACAATATGGAAACTCCCCATCACGTTTTTTAAACTTATAAAAAGGACTATCAACACTTAAATCCTCAACAGGAATACCATTATTAATACCAACAGAATTATGCAACTCTTTTTTTAATTCTATATTCCTATCAAAAACAGAGGAAATATCATCCTCACCAGCACCTAAAAAATCAAAGAAATTAGAAACAACTTCTGGATTATCATCTAAAATATTATGAATCATAGTACCAACAACATTCCCATCATCATTAACAGATCCAGAAACAACTCTCTTATCAACATCTCCATAATTAGCACGTTTAAAATAAGAATAAAATAAAGTTTTAGCATCACCCTCAACATTTCCATAAGTATGAGTATGAAAACCATCAACACTACTAAGATTTTTTGTTAAAAAAGAATCCCCAACAACTTCAGCCTTCACACGATCATTATTAATCAAAGGTGAAAAATCAACATCAAGTAAACCTAAACCTTCTTTAACAATAGGTACAGGAGATTTCCTACCAATATCAATAGAATTACCTAAAACTTGATAACCAGCACAAACACCTAAAACAGGTTTACCATCCTTAGCCATTATTTTAATTTCATTAAATAAATCACAATCAATAGAATTAGATTCAATTAAACTCCCACCAGGTATAATAATACCATCTAACTCTTTACTTGCTGGAACTCCACCAACTAAACCATTCTCTCCAACAAGAGAAGTTGGAATATTACCAAAATCTTCAAAACCAGGGACACTACCTTTTGCATATACTAATCCAATATTAATCAATAAAAGCACACCCTAAAAAAAATAG
>CAZJLS010000055.1:0-11719 GCA_964547125.1 uncultured Methanobacteriaceae archaeon
AAAATTTAATATGGATGGGTCAAAATACTAATCATCTGCATAATGAAGATTTTATTAAAGATGCGATGGTTAAGGCAGTTGAACGTAAAGATTATAATACATACCCTCCACCTGAAGGTTTAAGTGAATTAAAAAGTTTAATTCTTAAAGATTTAGATTTATCTGATATGGATGTTATTGTAACTGCAGGTGCAACTACTGCATTATATTACTGTATGAGTGATTTATTAGAAGAGGATGATAATGTTATAACTCCTGATCCAGGTTATCTTATTATTGATAATTTTGCAGGTCGTTTTGCTAAAGAAGTTAAATCTATTCCAATTTATAATGAAGAATGTGGTTATAAACTAACTCCTGAGTTAGTTAGAGAAAATATGGATGAAAAAACTCGTTTAATATTGTTAATAGATCCTTTAAATCCTATTGGTGGGGCTTATACTGAGGAAGAGATTAAAGAATTTGCAGAAATTGCAAAAGAAAATAATTGTTTCCTTTTACATGATATAACTTATCGTGACTTTGCACGTAAACATTATCTTGCTGCAAAGTATGCTCCTGATAATACTATTACTGTTTTTAGTTTTTCTAAAATATTTGGTATGGCGGGAGTTAGAATTGGTGCATTAATTTCAACTCCTGAAATTATGAATTCTGCACGTGAAATTTTAATTGATGATTTAGGAACTAATGTGATGGCACAGTATGGGGCTATTGAAGCACTTAAATCTAAACCTAAATGGATTGATTATGTAAAAGACACCACATTCAATAATCAGAAAATTATTAAAGATGCTGTCGATGAGTGTGAAGGTGTTTTTATTTTAAGATATCCTTCTGATGCTAATATGATGGCTATTGATTTAAGTGGTGCAGGTATAGATCCTAAAGATATGTCAGATTATTTGTTAGAGCATAATGTTTTCACGCGTGAAGGTGGTTATACTAGTCCTCGTTTTGGAGATAGGTATTTGCGTGTTAGTTTTAGTATACCTCCTGAAGAGGTTGAAATTTTTGCTCGTGAATTTAAGAATGTTTATAATGTTTTAAAAAATATTTAGTTTTATTTTTTTGTTAAAGTATTACTTTTTTATTTTTTTTTATTAGTTGTTTTATTTACTTAGTTAAGTTAATTTATTTATAACGGCGTTATATTTGACTTATTTTTCATATAACTATGTTATATTATTTATATTCTCTATTTTTAAATTTTATTTTTATTTTAATAATATTTAGTATTATTTTTTAGCAGATTTTCCCCACTTTTGTAATAATCAACTTTATATGAGTATTACTTCTAATGAGTACTTTGTAATATGAAAATATGTTAACATTCATAAACAAACAATAATATTATTATTTTTTTGTTAAATTTTTTCATATTTACATAAATTTTTTCAATTAAAAAATCATATTCTTTTTTCCAATCAATTAAACAAAAAAAAGAAGATTTGATTTTAAAAAAATTGGACGTAGATTAATTTGAATAAAAGCATAAAATTTTTAGCAATTTCAATACTATTACTATTTTTAACAATAGGTGCTGTATCAGCAGCTGATGATGTTGACAATCAATCAACACAAATCAATAACACAGCACCTCAAGTTATACAAAATACTCAAACAGCAAATATTGTGATAAATTACCAATATTCTGATGACAAAGCAATAATAACTCCAGAAATCATTGTTAAAAATAATGATATTATATTAAATTCCACAAAAACCTACAATAATGGATTATATTCTGTAGAAATACAAACATCTAGTTCTAACGGATTAGATATAACAGTATCATCACCAGGATATGAATCCCAAACAAAAACTAATGTAGATTTATCCGGAACTTTAGTATTTGATTTGAAAGCTACCGAAAGTTACAAATTGGGTAGAGATATAACTGCAATTGCAGATAATTTATTAAATTTCAAATCTGCAGATAGAGTTTTAGCAATAACAACCGCAGGAGTACCAAAATATAATGGAAAAACATCTGAATATGCAATAGATGGAATATTAAACTATGCTAATGGATTAATATCCTACGGGCAAGGTAATATTCTAATGCTAAGGCAAACTGCAATCGATCCTGTTGATTTTTGTTTTGTAATTCAAAAAGGCAACAATTTACAAGCAGTAATATTCAATAATGCTTCTTATAATTATGCATATTTTGGAACTATCTCTGAATTAATGTCTCATGCTCAATGGAACGATTTATGCAAAGCTGTTGGTTCTACAGATGCATTTTCATATGCTAGTTTGGCTAATGCATGGAAAGATAATATAACATATTTAGTACTTCAAGAAGCAGCATTCCACGGACATGTATGTGAAGGAACCTTAGGTGGATATACAATAACTCAAGCAATACTAAATGATTATCCACCAGTTCAAGAAACTTCATTAGATGGAGGATCACCTGGGGACGTAAGTTCATACAAACTATTAGGTGTTCCTGGAGACTCATTAAACGATGCAGTACTCTTCTATTTGGATGCAACTGCAGGTAAAAAATCATACACTGGATTTAACACAACATCAACTGGAGCTAACACTACAATGTTAGCGGTAATAAGATGGGAAGATCCAGTAACAACTTACAACGCAGCAACAAATGCATATGAAATAACAAAACCTGGAAAAGGAACATTAGCATTAATACAATACAATGCAGAATCAAATAAAAAACTTTTCCAAAAAGAAACAGGAATAACAGATGAAGGTAGTTTAGAAGAAATAATTTACAATTCTTGGTGGATAAACAAGATAAAAACTAACCCTTCTAGCTTAATAAGTTATGTATATGAATTAGATGGAATATCCGAAGAAGATTTATATTACTTCATAGGATCTGCAGACCCTATAACATTCCCAACCACTGTAAAAAATGCAACAAATGCGGGAGCAGTTCGTTTTGAAGCATCTACAGCACATGGTTTAGATTTTGAATATATACAAAACTTAAGTAAAAAATTACCAACATCCACTCGTGCAAGTACAGCATCTACAACTGGAACATTATCCTATGACCAAATAAAAAATATAGGAACAACAGCAAGTAATATGGCTAAAAGTGAATTTGCAAAAGTAGGAATAAATCTTGATAAAGACATGCCAAACTTCACAGTAATGACTTCAGCAGGTTATGTTCTAATAAATGGACAATCAACTGAAGCAGCATGGGACGGATTATATGAAGTATTCGGTTCAAGATTATCAAGACAAACTTTATTACCTGATCACAATGGAATATGGAAACCATTATGGTTCACATTTGTATTAAATCAAAGAAATGAAACTTTACTAGCTGTATATGTAAGATATAATCCAGACGGCACATATTACATGGCAAGCTACGAAAATAACACTGTCATGGACATTGGATGGAATACTTTAAACAGTTCCAAAGCATACAACGATATGAATGGTAAAGTCTTTGTTGATGGAAACTGGTTCAGTATTCAAAGTATATTAAATGCATGGACACACGAACCAGCATTTGACCAATTATTATCATTCTTATTCCACAATCATGCATGTCCAGGTGTACAACCAGGATTCATCATGACTGATTATATACATGAAAATTATCCATTAGGTGAAAACGACTCCTACTTCTACATTGCATCAAGTATCTATTGTAAAGATGACAGTTTAGAATACATATTAGGTGTATCTCCAGGTATGGGAACTTATATGGTTCAAAGATTACCAGATTCCTTTGTTGAAGATGAAGAATATCTCGAAGGTGGAACCAAAGAAGGAGTTCTTGTAGTATGGGACGAAGCTAACAATGTAGGTAAAGCTGTAATCATGAATTTCAAATGGCCTACAGTAGATACTAGCGGAGGTTCAACATCTGAAGCTAAAAGAGCAATACAAATTGCTGCTTTTATAGACATATATAAAGGAAACGCTAATCCTAATGTTAAAGAATTACCCGAAGTATTAGGTTCAGAAGAAAGATACATAACCGCAGAACAATTCAACGTAATCAAGTCTGGTGGAACTACTGACTTAAATATAATGTCATTTATAAAATCTCTACCAAACTTATCAAAAGAACAAGTAATTGCACAACAAGCACAACAAAACCAACAAAATCAAGAAAATGGTTCTAATGCTAACCAACAAACAGACAATGGCGGTTCATCTTCAAATTCCAATACAAATACAAATTCAAATACAAATACACATAAACATTCCGGTGCTTCCAAATCAAAAGTAAATGTTGGAGTAACTTCTAATGTTAAAAGTTCTGCAGCTAAAAATACTGTAACTAGTGATGAATCACAAGACGAATCACAAGACTCAGAAGGAGATGACTCTTCAAGTGGAAACACATATGAAGTCACTAAAAGTTCACCTTCCTCTCAATCAAATAATAATGCAGTTGCATATACTGCAGCAGGATTAATAGCAATTTTAGCATTAGCAGGAATTGGTTATTTCAGATTTAAAAAATAAACATTTTAAAAAAAGATAATTAAAAGATATAATTTAATTATCTTCATTTTTTTCTTTTTTTAATACTTATTTACTCATCAAAATTCTTATCAAACAATTTTTATAGGAGGTATAAATTTTTCATGGTTGCAATTATTCCTGGAAGTGATATACTAACTTCTTCATTAGATGTTATATCACAAAGTTTACAAATTCCAGTTATAATCTTTTTATTAATATTTGCAATTTTTTCAATAGTGCTTTTAGGAGGTTTAATATCTGAGTATACATCTAGAAAAAAGATTCCAATCAAATCATTAGAAAGTATAATATTAAAAATCTCAGTTTCTAAAAGTGCAGATGATATTAAAAATATTTTAAACAGTTCAGAAATCCCAGAATCACAAAAAGTGATATTAAATAAAATTGTAAGTGCTGATTCCCTTAATAAAGAATCACGGGCAATTTTAGCTAGAAAACTTATCGAAAACGAAGAAAATACAATAATGAAACAATTAGAAAAGTCTGATGTTATAACTCGTATCGGTCCAACATTAGGATTAATGGGAACACTCATACCTATGGGTCCGGGTCTTGCAGCTTTAGGTTCTGGTGATATAATAACATTATCTCAATCAATTACAGTAGCATTCAACACAACAATTGTAGGAATTGGTGCAGGGGCTGTAAGTTACTTTGTATCTAAAGTTAGAAAAAGATGGTATGAAGAATATTTAGCTAATCTTGATGCATTAGCAGATATAATACTAGAAACTTTATAAAAAAATATTGTTGTGGTGGATATGGTTAGAAAATTTAGAAAAAGACGATTAGACTCAGATGAAGAGGACCCAATGGCAGGTGTAGCAAATCTTGTTGATGCAATGCTAGTTATTGCTGTAGGATTACTTGTTTTCTTAGTTATGAGTTGGAATATGCAAGATGTTGTCTTTAATGAAGATTTAGACCAAAGTCAAAGAGAAGATGCAATGAATGCTATGAAAAATGCGGTAAATATTGATCAAGGACAACAATTAAATGACACTCCTGATGTATCAAATAGTTCAGGTCAAGGTTTTTCAGAAGTGGGTAAAGTTTATAGGGACCCAAGTTCGGGTAGATTAATCATGGTGACAGATTAATCTCTCATTTAAAAATAAAATAAATGGGGCTGTTATTTATTAAGAAATATAAAAAGCTTATAATGTTAATGATGCTTTTAACATTAATTTTTGCATGCAGTACAAGTTTAGCATTTGCACATCCGGGCCATGGGGTAGAATATCCTGAAGAAGTATCTACTGGTGGAAGTTCAAGCTCAGGTTCATCTTCAAGCACTCATAGTTCTACTTCACAATCATCTTCATCATCTCATGGGTCAAGTTCGAACTCACATTCGATTTCATCTTCAAGTTCTGGAAATGTAAATACTAATACTCAAACATCAGATTCAAATTCACATAATTCAAACTCAGAAAGTATTGTATCAGATGAAAATAATAATAGTACAAATGCAACAAGTGAGGTAACAAATGTTGAAAGTAGTAACAATGGAGAAATATCTTTTAGTACTATTATAACAATAATTTTAATGATAATAGGTTTAATATTTGTAGTTATAGTAATTAAATTATGGAGAAGTTTTTAAAGAAAATAATAAAAGGAGTAAAAAGTTTTTATGCATTTACCTGATGGAATAATACCGTTTAATCAAGCAATAATATATTGGATAATATCAATTTTTTTCATTTTTTATTTTATTAAAATTATGAAAGATGAAGAAAATAGTAAAAGATTAGTATATATTGCAATTTTCAGTGCAGTGGTTGCTGTATGTTCTGGGATAAGTGTTCCAACACCATTTGGATTACCAGTACATTTTTTCTTAATACCTTTGGCGGTTCTCATTTTAGGCCCTTATAGTGGGGTTGTTGTAACATTTATAGCATTAACAATTCAAGCATTATTTTTGGGAATGGGCGGAATATTATCTCTTGGAGCAAATATTTTTGTAATGGGTGTAGTTTTATCTTTCATAACATATTTCTTTTACAATTTACTTGGGGATATGATAAATAAGTCATTAGCAATTTTCATAAGCACTTTATCGGGAATTATATTTGCCAGTGTTGGTCAAATGGCAATAATAATGATTTCTGGTGCAGGTAATTTTGAATTATTGTTGATAACATTGATACCATTTTATATTGTTGTTGGATTGATAGAAGGATTTGCGAATACAGTTATAATGAAGTTTATAGAAAAGTTAGAGCCAGAAATGTTATGTTTAAATAAAATATAAAATAAGGAGGTTATTTTTTTAATGAAAAGTTATGGAATATTATTGATTATATTAGTATTTTTTGTATCATTATCTACAATTAATGCTCATGGTGTTGATGTAACAGACAATCATATGGTTATTGCGAATGAATCTAATGGGGTTTATGTTAAATCATTAGCAGATTCTAATAATATTGATATTACAGTATATAAATTCACATCTGCTGATGAAGTTGAACATATTATTTTGCATGCGGTTAATAATACTGATAAAAAAATTGTGGTAATAGCATATCAAGATGAAGTAAAAGCTTTAATGGATGAATATCCGGAGTTGGCTAATCGTGTTTTCATACCTTCTGATAATGAAGATGATTTGGTTGATGCAATGATGCTAGCTAGTTCATCTGATTCTGATAATTCTTTGAGTAATTGGGATATTTTGGTTCCAGTGTTTGTTAGTTTAATTGTTGGTGTGTTGATTGGTTTTGCTGGAGGTTTATTTTTAGCTAAAAAGAAATTATCTTAATTATTTTTTTTATTCTATTTTTTTTATTCTTCTTTTGTGTAGTAGTATTCTCCTTCTTCTTTTTGTTCACGGTCAAGGTAACTATCTAATTTGTTTACTCTAGGTCTTTTTGTTTCTTTATCTCTTCTGAATGTTATGTTTAGGTCTTTTAGGAAGATATTCATTGATGTTCGTAGGTCTGTTGGTGCTGTTGCTTTTCCTTTTAATCCCGGTTCTCCTTGGAATACCATAGCTCTGTCAGATACATAGTCTATAAATACTATGTCGTGATCTATTATTAGCGCAGCTGCATTTTCACTTTCTACTATTTTACTTATTGTTCTTCCTGCATTTAGTCTTTGTTCTACATCTAGAAATGCTGTTGGTTCGTCGAAGAGGTACATGTCAGCATCTTTTGCGAGTGTTGTTGCTATTGCTACTCTTTGTAGTTCTCCTCCACTTAGGTCTTTTATGTTTTTGTCAAGTAGGTCTTTTAGTGCTAGTGGTTTGCTTATTTCACTATCGAATATGGCTGAGCCGTATGTTGGTGCATTTATGTATAGGAAGCTTTCTACTGTTCCTTCAAAATCAGATACTATGTATTGGGGTTTGTATGCTATTGTTATTTCTTCTTCTACTTCTCCATTGTCTGCTTTTTCTACTCCTGCTAGTATTTTGCTGAATGTTGTTTTTCCAATACCGTTGGATCCGAATGCTGTTATTATTTCGTCGTGGTATATTTTTCCTTCTTCTGCACTTAGTTCGAATCCTTTGTATTTTTTTTCTATTTTGTTGTAGCTTGTTAGTATGTTTCCTTCGTCTTCTGGTGTTGGTGGTCTTATGTCGAATTCTATTGCTTTTTTACGTATTCTTACGTTTTCTTCTTTTAGGAATCCGTTTATGTATGCGTTTATTCCTACTCTAACTCCTTTCATTCCAGATACTACTCCGTATGCTCCTGGTTGTCCGTAGAGTATGTGTATATTGTCGCTTAGCGCGTCTAGTGTTGCAAGGTCGTGTTCGATTACTAGTACTGTTTTATTATCTTCTGTTAGGGATCTTATTACATTGGTTACATTTATTCTTTGTCTTACATCTAGCCATGATGTTGGTTCGTCGAAGTAGTAGAAGTCTCCTTCTCTTAGTACGGTTGCTGCTATTGCTACTCTTTGTAGTTCTCCTCCACTTAGATTTTCCATGTCTCTTTCGAGGATGTTTTTGAGGTGTAGGTTTTCTACGATGTAGTCGTATTTGTTTCGTTCATCTATGTTTTGTAGTAGGTTTTTTACGTTTCCTTTCACGACTTTTGGTAGTTGGTCGACCATTTGTGGTTTGTGTATTGTTTTTATTTCTTTGTTTTTTAGATTTTGGAAGTAGTTTTGTAGTGCTGATCCTTTGTAAAATTCTATGATGTTGTCCCAGTTTGCTTCGTTTTCGTATTCTCCAAGGTTGGGGGTTAGTGTTCCTGAGAGGATATTCATTATTGTTGATTTTCCAATACCATTTTGTCCAAGTAATCCAACTACACTTCCTTCTTTTAGTGTTGGTAGTCCAAATAGTTCGAATTGGTTTTGTCCATATCTGTGTATGGGGTTATCTAGTGCTTCTGGTAGGTTTATTACACTTACTGCGTCGAATGGACATCTGTTTGTACATATTCCGCATCCGGAACATAGTTCTTCTGATATTAGTGGTTTGTTTGTATTTTCGTCTATGATTATTGTATCTTCTTCCATTCGTACTCCTGGGCAGTAATCTATGCATACGTAGTTACATTTTTTTGGTTGGCATTTGTCTTGGTCTAGTATTGAAATTCTACTCATTTTAACATTTTCCTCTCATATTTTTTTGGTATTGGTTTATATTATATTATTTTTAATAGGATTATGTTTAAATATTTTTTTTTAGAAATCTATTATTTAATTAATTTTTTAGGGATTTTGTTGTTGTTATGAAACAGGCGATTATTGTTCGTAAGGATATTAAGATGGGTAAAGGTAAATTGGCGGCTCAGTGTTGTCATGCTAGTGTTGGTTCTTTTGAGAAGACTAGTTCTGATATTATTCGTAAGTGGAAAAATGATGGTTGTGCTAAGATTGTTTTGAAGGTTCAGTCTTTAGATGAGCTTTTTGTTTTAAGAGAGATTGCTTTGGAGAATAATATTTCTAATTTTCTTGTAACTGATGCTGGAAGAACTCAGTTACCTACATCTACTGTAACATGTTTGGGTATTGGTCCAGATACTGATGAAAATATTGATAAAGTCATTAAGGATTTAAAGTTATTATGATAAAACTATCATTTTAATGAAAGCTATTTTTAATTAAATGGTATGAAATTTTTAAAGGTAAAACTGTAAGGTGATAAAAATTATAGAGTGGGTAATAAAAATAGGAGGAAGCCTCTTCCCAAAACACGCAATAGAATTAACAAAAAACCTAAAAAACACAAAAACACTAATAATAACTGGAGGGGGAGAATTCGCAAACACAATACGAAAATATGATAAAAGTGAGAAATTCTCAAACGATATAACACACCAAACTGCAATAGAATGCATGGACATAATATCAAAACTCCTAAATGATAAATTCACATTCACTCAAACAATAAACAACCTTCAAGAAGCAAATCAAGCAACACAAAACAATAAAATACCTATACTTCTATGTTCTGAATTTTTAAAAGATAAAGACCCATTTGAACATAGTTGGAATGTAACTTCAGACTCAATAGCAGCATATATTTCACAACTATTAAATGCAAAACTTTTAATAGCAACAAATGTAAATGGTATATATACTCGACAACCAACAGTTGAGGGTGCTAAATTTATTAACAATATTGATGCAAAAAAACTACTAACTTTTAAAGAAACTTCAATAGATATAATGCTACCTTCAATTTTATTAAAATTCGGGACTAATTGTTATGTCGTTAATGGAAAGTATCCCGAAAGAGTATTATCAATAATTAAAAATCAAGGAAACGAAAAGTTTCCATATACATATATTAAAGGTGATTAAATGGAAAAAGTAATGTGTGAATCTTGTAAACAAGAAATACCATTAATTGAACCATACGTTCAATTCAAATGCCCACAATGTGGTAAACCAATCGCAAGATGTGAAAAATGCAGAACATTCGGTCATGCATACACATGTGAATGCGGATTCGAAGGACCATAAATAAAAATTATATAAATATGGAGGAATAACTAATGGGAGAAGTACTAGCAACAATAAAAGTAATGCCAGACAGCCCTGAAAGAGACTTAGAACAATTAAAAGACGCAATAAAAGCAGTAATTCCTGAAGATGCACAATTACATGAAATACAAGAAGAACCAATAGCATTCGGATTAGTAGCTTTAAACACACAAGTCATAGTAGATGACGGTGAAGGAGGAACAGAATCCACCGAAGCAGCACTAAGCGATGTTGAAGGAATAGAAAGTATTCAAGTAACAGGTATCGGAAGATTAATGTAAATAAAAAGAGAAAAAATTTTTTTCTCTAAAACAACTATTTTTTTAAAAAAACATTTTTTTTCAATAATTTCTAAAAACTTTTTTTTAAATAAAAAAAACTATTTTTTCTAAAAAAAGTATTTAAAACTTAATTATGCAATCTATAGATTTATTTAAAACAATAGATGAACTAATACCAAAAGAACTAGCATTACCTCAAGATAAAATAGGATATTTTGGAATAAACTACAAAAACACAGAAATATCAAAAATAAAAATAATGTTAGACATATTACCTGAAGACGATATCAAATCACAAGAAAACGAATTAATAATCACACATTATCCTCCAACATTCACACCAAAAACATCAACTTATGTAATAAATACAAACTGGGATATAATTGATGGAGGATCAAGTGATGCACTAGCACAAACATTAAATTTAGATGTCCTATCACAATTAGATAAAAACACAAAAATTGGCCGTATTTGTGCTTATTATAAAACATTAGATAATTTTTTACTGGATATAAGTGATATTTTTGGAAAAGAAAATATACGAATTGCAAATAAAAAAGATTCTAAACGAAAAATAAACAAAGTAGCTATTCTTCCAGGATCAGGTTTATCAAATAAAAAATATATTAAAATTGCAAAAGAAATGGGGGCAGATGTATTTTTATCTGGAGATTTATCTCATAATTCATTAATTTTGGCTCAAAAATTTGATATTACATTAATTGATATTCCAAATTATTATACTCAATTACCTGGTTTGTATGTTCTTGCAGATTTATTATCTGGTATTGGTATTCCTATTGAAGTTGTAGATAAGGGTATTAGTTTGGATTATTTTTGAAAATCTTATTTTTTGTATTACTTTTTTTATTATTTTATTGGGTTTTGTATTACTTTAATAAGGTTTATATGCTATATATTCTTATAATATTCATAGTTAAACTTTGTTTTTTCAAAATAAATAATATTTAATTTTATTTTTTAAAAAT
>CAZJLS010000056.1:0-11692 GCA_964547125.1 uncultured Methanobacteriaceae archaeon
AAGAAATAATCACAACACTCGAATATTTTTCATAAATCTAGAACCCTATATTGTATAAGTTCAATATTTTTATAAAAAAAATTATATGAATTGTAATTGATTTTATTTTTTTCTATTAAACAAAATAATATCATCTTGTTACTTTTTAGTAACTAAGGTAACTCTTTTGTTACAAAAAACCTTTATATGCTGTCTTATAATATAATTAACTGTAAAAAAAAGTAGTAGAATAAAATAAAATTAATTATGAGGTAGAAAGTGAAAAAAATAATCATGAACACAAATGAAGAATTGAACTTTTTATTAGAATATCTAATAGAAGAACACGAAGATACAATAGAAATACCAGAAAACATAGAAGATAAGAAAAAATTATTCAGAAGTCTATGTAATATAAGACCTCCAAATCCAATTAGTGATGACTTCTTAAAAATACAGGATTCCTATTTAACTAAAGAAAATAATATAATAATAGATTCAGAAAATATACTTCCAATAAACCCAAAAAGTAAAATAACATTATGGCAAGGAGATATAACACAATTAAAAGTTGATGCAATAGTTAATGCATGTAACAATCAATTACTAGGATGTTTCATACCTTTACATAATTGTATAGATAATCAAATACACTCTGCAGCTGGAATACAATTACGCTTAGACTGTAATAGAATAATGAAAAAACAAGGACATCCTGAAAGAAATGGGGATGCAAAAATCACACCAGCATATAACTTACCATCAAAATATGTTATACATACAGTAGGGCCACAAATAACATCAAAAGTACATAAACAAGATATAATAGACTTAGAAAACTGTTATATTTCCTCATTGGAAAGATGTGAAGAGTATAATATGAAATCAATAGCGTTTCCATGTATATCAACAGGAGTATATAGTTTTCCTGAAGTTGAAGCAGCAAAGATCGCAACAAAAACTGTTGAAAAATATTTAAACGAAAATACAAACACAAAAATTGAGAAGGTGATTTTCAATGTTTTCTCAAACAAAAGCAAAGAAATTTACACTAACATCTTATACTAATAAGATAAATAAAGCATCAGAACTTATAAATGATGCAGATAACATAATAATAGGAGTAGGTGCAGGATTAACAGCATCTGGAGGAATAAACTATCTTAACACAGAACACTTTAAACAATACTATCCACAATACTACAAACAAGGATATAAAAATATAATGGATGTAATGGGTAAAAAATTCTGGAAAATAAATGAAGATAATGCACAAGAATACTGGACATTCTGGGCAACACACATTAACCATGTTAGATACCAAACAGGATTACTAGAACCATACAAAAGATTGCACGACTTAATTAAAGATAAAAATCATTTCATAATAAGTACAAATGTAGATGGTCAACTAGAAAAAGCAGGATTCAATAAGGAGAAAATTTTCGCACCACAAGGAGACTATGCATACTTCCAATGCTCAACACCATGTACTTATGACATATACTACAATGAAAAAATGATAAAAACAATGCTAGAAAATAAAATTGATGAATATACAATACAAAAAGAAGACATACCATTATGTCCTAAATGTGGAGAATACTTAATACCAAATTTAAGATCAGATAATACATTTGTAGAAAAACCACATATGGAAAATTTCCCATCTTATCAAAAATATATTGATAAAATAATAGATAACAATGTTGTTTTATTAGAATTAGGTGTAGGTTTTAATACTCCAGTTATTATAAGATTCCCATTTGAAAAACTAGCGGAAAAATATTCAAACTTTTCATTGATACGAGTTAATCTCACAGAGTATATTAGTAATACAAATAATTTATTAGAAATAAATGAAGATATAAACAAAGTTCTTGGAGATATATTAAAATAAATTTTTATAATTTTCTAATTGTGTTTTAAGTATTCTATATATCTCTTCAGCACCAACTATCTCTTCTGGCATATCCCATTCTCTTGGATGGAGAATGAAAGGTTTAGTTTGCATACCACCTAAACCTCCATGACTCCCAACTAGCTCTTCAAATGCACATACTTCTTCTGTTTCAGGGTTATAGAAACTATTAACTAAAATATCCGGAGAATATTTGAATTTATTGTTTCTAAGTATGTGTTTTCCAGCATTATTCCCATAATTTTTTAAAGGATTCTCTCCTTCAACTTCATCTTCTTCAATATAATTAACTCCATTTTCATTTATGGCCATTATACCATGGATTTTTGAGTTAACTACAATAAATCCCACACCTTCATGTTTAACAAGTCCAGGTATAAGATTTGGGAAAAGGTTTATAATTTCTTCATATGTTAATTTTTTCTTAAATTGTGTTAGATAAATTAGTGCAAGATTTCCAGAAGCTAGAACAATTGCTTCATTTTCTTTTGGTTTTTTAATTTCGCTTTGTTCTATAAGTTTAAAGTTACTAGTATATTCAAGAACATCTTCTTTTGTTTCATGTAGTTGTGTTTGTATTCTTTTTTTAGTTTTTGATAATGGTCTGAATATTTGTGAATAGTATTCTTCATTATCCATATTACTGTATATGCTCATATCTTCTGGTAATAGGCTTCTAACATATTCTTCAAAGTACATATTATATCTTTGTTTAAAGGTTGCACCATTACATTGACCATGATCGGATTGAACAACAAATTTATAAACTCTATTAGAGTATCGGCTAGCATCTTCTAAACGTTTGAATTGTTTATCAATTTGTTTTAAACATTTAAATGCATCAAGATCTTTTGTTCCTGAGTGATGTGCAATCTCATCATAACCCATGTAAGTTGCATATGCCACATCAATACTTCCAATCATCATATCTCCAATTAATGTTTCAGTTGTTATTTCACGTAAAAGAACATTACAACAAGCTCTTGTAAATGCATACACTAAACCTCTTCTAATTCTAGGTTTAATATTTTTAACAAAATGTCTTATCTGGGAATATATTTCCAATATCATATCCCATATAAAAAGTAAAATAATACTTGGAAATCTATTAGGACTTGAATATACAAAATACAAGGTTTTATTATAAAATTTACTTAAATGTTTAGCAGTACTGCATGTAAATATAACATTATCACTATCTCCTGAAAATAGATTACATAAACTTGCACCATCATTAGATAATAATCCATTTCCATCAGATATTCTATTTTCTATCATCTCAGCATCTGAAAAATTAGTTGATGAAACAATTTTATTATCATTTTCTTTTTCAACCCATCTAAAAGCAACAATTCCTTCATTGTTCCCATGTAATATTCCTGCTTGACTTGCACCTGTTTGACTTGATAAATCAGTTTCCCATTCTTGTATATTATGAGTTTTACCCTCAACCCATTTTTTCAAAGTGGGCATATATCCTTTAGAAATTGCCTCATCAAGAATACTTCTTGCTAAACCATCAATTTCTAAAATAATTAAACCAGGATATTTTTTAGTTACAGGACTTCTATTTTTAGTTAAATCTCTTATAACAGTCCTATAATATGAACTTTCACTATCTAATGTTAAAATTGCTGATAAAATAGTTGATATTAATGCCATAAAAATAGGAACAGAAAACCATCCCCAACCAGTTATGGTTAAACCAGGCACAATAAAACTAATAATATAAATTGTTAAAGCATTAAGCAATAAACTACCCAAACCAACAGTATAAACTAAAAAAGGTAAAAAAAGCCTAGTTAATAATGGCCAAATTAAGGCATTAACAATACTTAAAATTATCACAGCTAAAAATGTAGTTTTCCAATCAATAATATTTAAACCAAGATTCATACTAGCAATTAATCTAAAACCAACAACCTCACTAATCAAAACAATAATTGTTCTAATAAAATAATCTTTAAGCGGAGTTTTTTCAGGTTCAACAGGTTGACTAAGGATTTTATCCTTCTGTTCTTCAATTTTAGGTTTTAAATCTTTCGCTTTCATAAAAAAAATATAAATTAAAGTCCATTACTATAGATAATATTAATTAAAAAAATTTTTAGTATAATACTATTTTTTTAATTTATAAGTATTTAGTAATATTTAATTATTTATTAATTAAACAAAAAAAAATTTAAAAAATGATGAATTTATCTTTGCTTAATTTAGGTTTATAATTAAAAAAACATAAGTAAAACAGAATACAAAATACTCAATCCTATTAAATGTGATTGTGTATTCAAATGTTTCTAGATAACTGGACAAAAACAAAAAGTAAATCTAATTACAAAGCATAAAAGATACTTTATAATGAAATACATTAATAACCAGAATAATAATGGGTTAAGTGAAGAATTTGAAGAAATATTTAAGAATGAACGACAATGGGGATTAAAATGAAATGTAATAATTGTGGCTTTGAATCAAATGATGATTCATCTAATTTTTGCATTAAATGTGGAAATGATTTAACAAAAAATCAAAAAAAGGAATCAAACTTTATTTCTAGATTAAAAAATAATATTGAAAAAAGAGAGGAAGAAAAAAAGTTAATTCAAAAAAGGAAATTTGAAGAAGATAAAAATTTTATTAGTAGGTTGTTTTTTAATGGTGTAAAGTGTGAATTAGTTTTTTCTGAAAAAGAATTAATTCTTAAAACACATAGTGGAACTACGCGTGCATTAGCAACATTAGGTTTTGGTCTGGTTGGTCTTGCAGCAACTAGTAATGTAAAACAAGAGAGACAAAATAAAAGAGAAAATACAATATTTCATTGTTGAAAAAGGAATAGTTTTTAAAAATGCAGATGAGGGTAAAGATTTGCGTATAACTTATGATAATATTATAGGTGCTAATTTTGAAGTTATATATTTTGATACATTTATTTATATAAATTTACTTGAAAATCAAATTTTAACAATAATTATTGATAATAAAGAAATTTCTAATAAAAGAGAAAGTATGGCTTATGCATTACATCATTATATAATTCCATATATTAATGAACGTGCAACTGGTTTAGACTATGAAGAAGATGGTTGGGGTTTACCTTCAAAAAAAGAAGATACAGAAGAAAGTGCTGAAAATAGAAATGAAAGTTCTGATTTTGAGAAACTTGAAAAATTAATGGATATGTATAAAGAAGGATTATTAACTGAAGATGAGTTTAAAAATATGAAAAATAGGATTATTAATGAATAGTTTATACTTTATTTTTAAATTCTTATTTTTCATGTTTATATATTGAAAATTTTTATAAAAGTTTAAAGTATAGTTCAATCTTTACTTTATAATGTGTTAAAGTTTGAAGTATAATTAAATTTTTATATAAGTTTTTATAAAAGTTTGAAGTATATTACAATATTTTTTGCAGGGGAGAAAATAGAATGTTAATATCACGAGAAGAATACATGGAAAAATTCAGAAGACTAAAAGACAAAGACATAATAAAAGTCATAACAGGTATTAGACGTTCTGGAAAATCCACATTACTAAAAATGTTTGCCCAAGAATTAAAAGATAATGGAATTAAAGATGAAAACATTATACTGATAAACTTTGACAAGAAAAAATACAGAAATATTAACAACATCGATAAGTTAGATAACACGATATATGAACTAACAAAAGACTTAGCAGGAAAAATATATCTACTTTTAGATGAAATACAAAATGTAAAAGATTGGGAAATAGCTATAAACTCTTATATGTTAGATTTTAACTCCGATATCTATATAACAGGATCAAATTCACAATTATTATCCGGAGAATTCGCAACCAAACTAACAGGAAGAACAATGGAAATAAATGTTCATCCTTTATCTTTTAAAGAGTTCTACAATCATAATAAAACAGAAACTAAACAAGAAAACCTTGAAAAAGAATTACTCTTTAATGAATATTATAGATATGGAGGAATGCCCTTCATATATAAAATTTCAAATGAAGACAGAGAAGAATATATACATAGTATCATAAATTCAATACTCTTTAAAGATATACTCTCCAGATATGAAATAAGAGACACACTAATATTAGAAAAATTAATAGAATATATTGGAGACAATACAGGAAATATTTTCTCATCAAACTCAATACATGACTATTTTAAAAATGAAGGAATCAATATTAGCTCTAAAACAATATATAATTATCTAACATATCTAAATCAAGCATATCTTATAAATAGAGTTAAAAGAGAAGATATTAAAAGTAAAAAAATCCTAAAACTTAATGAAAAATACTATTTCACAGATCACAGCTTCATTAATATGGGAGAAAAAACTGAAATATCCGGCAGCGTTATTGAAAATATTGTATATATGGAGCTATTAAGAAGAGGATACACAATAACTGTAGGAAAAGAAGATAAATACGAAATTGATTTCGTATGTAAGAAAAAAAATAAAACACGTTATGTTCAAGTCGCAAAATCCTTAGAAAACAATCCTAAAACAAAATTAAGAGAATTCAGACCTCTTAAAAGAATAAAAAATAATAATCATAAATATGTTATCACAAAAGACAATTTTGATTTTTCACAAGATGGAATAGAACATTATGATATTATAGAATTCCTTCTATCTAATGAAATTTTACCATAAAAAAAAATTTTATTTTCACTAATTAAAATATTTAAAACTAAATAAGACAAATGATTAATTATGTTAATAAATACAGATTTGCACATTCATAGTTGTTTTTCAATGGCAACATCTAAAGATATGCTAATAAATAATATAGCTATTAAAAGTAGGGAAAAAGGATTAAATTTAATAGGAACCGGAGATGCGCTTCATCCAAAATGGTTAGAAGATATAAAAAATAATACTGAACCTACAGATGATGGAATATATAGAAATGAATTTTGTGATTTCATATTAACAACTGAAATAGAAGGAAAAAGTAGGATACATCATTTAATAATAATGCCTACAATAGAAATCGCAGAAGAAATTGCAGAAAAATTACCAAGTAAAAATAAAAATACTGATGGAAGACCAAGAACAAAACTTAATGGTGCTGAAATATTTGATCTTGTTAAAGAATATGATTGTATGATTGGTCCAGCTCATGCATTCACACCATGGACAGGAATGTACAAATCATTTGATAGTATTTATGATTGTTATGGTAATAAACCAGACTTTGTTGAATTAGGATTATCTGCAGATACTGATATGGCAGATACAATTAAAGAATTAGAAGATTTTGTATTTTTATCAAATTCTGATGCCCATTCACCATGGCCACATAGATTAGGAAGAGAATTTAATCAAATAGAACTTGATGAATTATCATATTCTGGTTTACAAAAGGCGTTTAAGAATAAGAAGGTTGTTAAGAATTATGGTTTAGTACCTAATCTTGGAAAGTATCATATGACTGCATGTACTAAATGTTATAAATTAATAGATCCAGATTTAGCAATTGCAAATAAAATGAAATGTGATTGTGGGGGTAAAATAAAGAAAGGTGTTGATTATCGTATAAGTGAGATTCAAACATATGATAAGCCTAAACATCCGAAATTTAGACCTGAATATATTCATTTAATGCCTTTGGCTGAGATTATAAGTAAGATTTATGATAAAGGTGTTACTACAAAATTTGTTCAGGGTAAATGGCAGAATTTAGTTGATAATTTCGGACCAGAGATAACTGTTCTTATTGATACTCCATTGGATGAGATAAGTAAGATTGATTCTGAGGTTTCTGAAGCATTAAAATCGTTTAGAAGTCAAGATATAAATGTTATTCCTGGTGGTGGGGGTAAGTATGGTGAGTTATCTTTTGATAAATCTAAGTTAAAAGAAGTTAAGCAGAAAAAGTTATTAACATTAGATAGTTTTTAAAAGTTTATAAGTAAAAAAATAGTTGTTAAGTTACTTGTAAACGGACCCGCCGGGATTTGAACCCGGGACCTTCGGATTAGAAGTCCGACGCCCTATCCAGCTAGGCTACGGGCCCTAGTTTATAATTCATATTTATTTATATTGTTCTTTATATTTATACTTTTTAGTTTTTGAAAAAAAATAAAGTATTGGAGAAATTTATTTCTCCTATTATCCTCTTCCAATAACTGTTCCGTTCCATTCCAACATTATGGAATCAACAGTTTCTCCTTTAGCATTGTGAATGTAAACGTACCATGTATTGTTTTCCCAAATAGCTTTTGCAGCATATGCTCCTTCTTCTTCAACATGTTCGTTAGCTATGTCAATTGCTTGTTTTTCAGTAATGTTTGTTTTTATAACGGTTTGGTTGTTTCCTCCATTTCCATTTGAACCTCCATTCCCATTACTGTTTCCATTATGACTTCCACTATTTGAGTTACTGTTTCCATTATGACTTCCACTATTTGAGTTACTGTTTCCATTTCCACTATTGGTTCCTGTATTTTTTCCAGTATTTTGGGTTGTTGTTTTCACATTTCCATTATTAGATTGGTGGGATCCACTATTGGATTGGCTGTTATCATTTGTGTTTTGGTTGTTTGAATTACTATTATCATTAGTACCAGAACTATCTGAAGATGGAATTCCATTATCGCTTCCAGTATCACTGGCTGGGGTAATAGTATCTGTGGACGGTGTAAATCCTGCAAGATCTGAGAATACATTGTTTGGGTTTGTTAAACCATAAGCTGTAACTCCAGCAGCAATACATAATACAACAATTACGGAAATAATTATGTTACTATGTTCCATCCTTTTATTCACCTCTTAATACTATATAATTTTTGTTTAATTTTAATAATAATTCTTAAATTTTTAATTATTTTTTTTTCAAAATAGATAAAAATGGTAAAAAAATTATTATAATAATATCTATTTGTTTCCCTAATTAATAAATATATGTATAATATTTGTATTATTAAATATCTTTTTTGTATTATTTTTTGGTTTTCCTAAAATACTATTCATTTTAATGCTTTTACAATAAAAAAACTAATATATAAATCTTTCTTTTTTTTTTTAAAGAATACTCTTATTAATACATGCAAATAAAGATATAAATGTTAGTTTCTAAATTTTTTTATATTATAAGAGGTGACACATTTGAGCGATGTAAAAGTTATATCTCCTACATCTCGTCAAGAAGGACATGCAGAGCTTGTCATGGAAGTCGATGATGAAGGAATAGTTACTAAAGGAAGATATTTAAGTATAACTCCAGTAAGAGGCTTAGAAAAGATGGTTGCTGGCAGACCTCCTGAATCTGCACCTGTTTTATGTCAAAGAATTTGTGGTGTTTGTCCAATACCTCACACATTAGCATCAGCAGAAGCAATGGATGATTCTTTAGGCATAGAATTACCAAAAGCAGCACAATTGTTAAGAGAATTAACATTGTCCTCATCTAATTTAAACAGTCATGCAATACACCATTTCTTAGTTGCACCTGATATAATTCCTGCTGACAATGTAGAATTATTTAAGGCTGCAGTAAACTCCGTAGGAACAATCCGTAAAAACGCACAATACGTAGTAGATATGGTTGCAGGTGAAGGTATCCACCCTTCAGATGTAAGAATTGGAGGAATGGCAAGAAATCTTTCAGAATTAGCACGTAAAAAATTATACACAAGATTACGAGCTTTAGAACCTATTGTTGAAGAACATGTTGAATTAGTATTAGGTTTAGTTGAAGACTTAGACTTCCCTGAAGGATTAGGAGCTACCAACCAACCAAACTTCTGTAGTAGTACTGGATACGGTGACAGATCATTCTTTGATTTAGACAGATTCAGAGAAATCACACCAGAAGCATGGTATGATGACCCAGAAATAGGTAAAAAAGCATGTACCGCAGTACCACTATACGATGGAGTAAATGTACAAACAGGACCATTAGCAAGAGCTGCTAAATTTGGCGGATACAACAAAACCGGTGTCAAAGCACAACACATAGCAAGAGCTCACGAAATGAAAACTTATCTATCCAGAGCAATTAGTATATTAGACGAATTAGATACATCCGCAAGTACTATGGCAGATTTCGACCCAAGAGGTACCGGTAAATTAGGTATCGGTGTTGTCGAAGCTCCAAGAGGAACTGATATTCACATGGGAATCGTTAAAGACGGAAGAATCGAATACTACAGTGCATTAGTACCAACAACTTGGAACATTCCAACAATGGGACCTGCAACTGAAGGATTCCACTACGAATTTGGAGCTCACGTAATAAGAGCATGGGACCCATGTTTATCATGTGCAACTCACGTAATGGTTGTTGATGATGAAGACAAATCAGTCATCAAAAACGATATGGTGCAGTTATAAAGTACTAAAAGAGGAATAATATATGCCTTACGAAGCAGAAACTCTAGTAATTGGTTGTGGAAATTTACTTTTCAAAGATGATGGTTTCGGACCATTTGTAATTCAAGCATTAGAAAAACATTTTGAAAATAAAGAAATGCCTGAAAGTACAATGTTTATAGATGCAGGAACAGCTGCACCTTATTATATATTCTCACTACCTGAAGAAATATGGAAAAAAATCATAGTAGTAGATATTATAATGTTCGGAGCAGAACCAGGAACCTTAAGATTTTTTACACCTGATGAAATACCTGAAACTAAATATCAGGATGCACACGCTCCAATAGATTCAGGATCACTAAAAGAATTAGTTGATTTAGGTATAGAAGTAAAAATATTAGGTTGCCAACCAAAAGAAATATCCTCTCCAGACGTGGACATGGGATTAACAGAGCCTGTTGAAGAGGCAGTTCCTAAAGCAGTTGAACTAATATTAAAAAATATATAAAAAAGACTTTACGAGGTTTAGCAATGTCTTTTATAGAAAAAATAAAAAGGTTTTTAGGCATTGGCTCTAAACCAGATAAATCTAAGGATGATGAAGCTAAAGAATCAGCAAAACAAGATGCAAAAGATGAATCAAAATTAGATACTAAAAAAGAAGAAATAGAATCTAAATTTGATAAAAAAGCAGATATGGAAGCTGAAGAAACAAAAAAAGAAGCAGAATCATCTGAGCCAAATAAAGAGAAATCTTCAACACAGGAGGATGGAAAAGTGGCTGATAAACCAAAAATAGGATATATTCACTTAAGTGGGTGTACTGGTGACGGTATGTCATTAACAGAAAACTATGACATTCTCGCAGACTTACTCACTGATATGGTAGACATTGTATACGGACAAACTTTAGTCGACTTATGGGAAATGCCAGAAATGGACTTAGCATTAGTTGAAGGTTCTGTCTGTTTACAAGATGAACACAGTTTAAAAGAATTAAAAGAAGTAAGAGAAAAATCAAAATTAGTATGTGCATTTGGATCTTGTGCAATGACCGGATGTTTCACCCGTTACGCACGTGGTGGACAACAAGGTAACCCAAAACACGAATCCTTTGTTCCAATTTCAGACTTAATTAAAGTTGATTTAGCAATGCCTGGTTGTCCTGTATCCCCAGAAATGATTACAAAAGCAGTTGTTGCTTTAATTAACGGAGATATGGACTACTTACAACCTGCATTAGATGTCGCAGGATGCTCATTAGCATGTGGTTGTGACTTACAAACAACTATTGTAAACAAAGCATTATGTACTGGTTGTGGAACATGTGCAATGGCATGTCCTACAAGAGCTCTTGAAATGATTGAAGGTAGACCAACACACAACAAAGATAGATGTGTAAAATGTGGTGCATGTTCAACTCACTGTCCAAGATCTTGGTTCCCTGAAGAACAAATCAAAAAGGATTTAGGAT
>CAZJLS010000057.1:0-11574 GCA_964547125.1 uncultured Methanobacteriaceae archaeon
GTATAATATCACAAAATTTCTGATAAAACAAACATTTCTCAATCCACATACAATCCCCACAAACATCAACGACATCTTCTTTACATAATTTTTTATTAAGAAAATTAAATAAATCATTTGTTTTAAAAATTTTTTCATTAATATCTAGTTTTTCTAATACTTTTCTATCCATATCAACAATATGTAGATTATTTTCAGAATTAATACACATATTATTTTTTAAATTAGGACATTTTTTACAAATATCATCCGCATAATCACATAACTGCACACAAGTATCTTTTTCATTAATCTTTTTATGGATATAATCCATATTTTCACTGAAAGACTCATCATATCCGTATCCTTGATAACCCTGTATGCAAAACAGATGATGGGCACGTAATAATAACATAATAATATAATATTTAACAATTATTTAAAAAAAGAAGAAAAAAATTTAAGTGTTTTAATTATTTAGGTAAAAACACTTTAGAAAATGCACTTGCACCTATTATTTTAACAATATCTCCAATAATGAAAGGAACTAATCCCATAATTATCAAATCAATAGGTGCTAAAACAATACCAGTATTAATGTATGTAAATGCTTCTAAACCTATAAGGCCTGGAACATAAATTAAAAAGAAGTTAGCAATTCCAATAATTGCACACATTTTCCAAAATTTTCTTAAATTCACATATTTTTCACTAATAGCTCCAATGAAATATGCTGCAAGTAGGAATCCTACAAAATATCCGAATGTAGATCCAAATAGTATTTCAAATCCTCCACTCATTCCACCATACCATGGGATTAATGTTGCACCAAGGCCAATGTATATTACTTGACTTAATACTCCATATTTTTTGCCTAATATTAATCCTGCAATTAATACTGCAAATGTTTGTCCTGTAATTGGTACAGGGGTGAATGGTAAAGGTATTATTATTTGTGCTAGTATACCAGTTAAACATGCCATAAGGAATGCTAAAATAGTTTTAGTAACTACTGTTGATTCTTGTATACTATTAAAAATATTTTCTCTTTTTTGATAGTATGAATTTATATTAATATTCACTTTTATTATTCCTCCCATTTTTGTTTTTTTCTAAAATTAAAATAAAAAATTTATATGAAGTTAATATTCCTAATGATTTTATATTTTATATTTTATAAAAAAGTTTCTAAGTTTAATCTATATTTTATCAATATTATTTCTCTTCATAAAAAATAAAATTATAATAATTCTATCTTTTATTTGGAGAAATAATCTTGTAATTTAATTATATTTTTAGTTTACAGTAATAATTCTGAGAGTATCTGGTTTTTTAACAATATGGCCTGATTTAAATGCTACTAAATTTTCAATCCCTTTAGATGCGGATATGTCTGCTAATCTTTGAGATACTACTCCATCGAAAATAATAGTTTTAGCATTAGGGTCATTTTGTTTAAGTTCATCATAAAGATTTTCAACACTAATTTCTTTTATGACATTAAGGGATTCGTCTAGGATTTCACTTTTTCCAGTTCCACTTAATTTCATTAACATATTTTTCATAGTGTTTATTCTGCTAGGTTTTTTAGGTTTTGTTATGTTTTCGGTTTTTCTAGTTGGTCGAGTATTGTTTTGTCTGTTGTTTGTTCTGTTTCGTCTATCTCCTTTGTATGGGGAGGAGTTGGTCATTTGTTCTAGAGGTATTTTGTTACGTAATGCAATCATAACTTCATCTTTTTCTAAGTCTTCTACTTCTTTACCTCTTGGAGCTTGTGTTACATAGTCTATGTCTCCGACCTGTATGAGTTCTTTGAGTATTAATTGTCCTCCATGGTCTCCATCTACGAATGCTGTTACTGTTCTATGTTTTGTTAATTCAGCAACATCTGGTGGGATGTTAACTCCTTCAACAGCAACTGTGTTTCTAATACCATATTTAAGTAAGTTTAAAACATCTGATCTTCCTTCAACTACAATAATTGCATCAGAGGTGTGAACATTTGGTCCTGCAGGTAATTTATCCTCTCCATATTCAGATATCTCATTTACTCGCATGGATTCTCTTATTTCCTCTATCATTTTAATGCTTTCAGGAGATACAGTTTCCATCATTCCGTTATAAATTTCTTTTGCACGGTTCATTACTTGTTGTCTTTTAACCGCTCTAACATCTTCGACTTTAAGAACTTTAATTTTTGCTTCACATGGTCCTACTCTATCGATAGTTTCTAATGATGCGGCTAGTATTGCTGTTTCAATTCTATCTAAGCTTGAAGGTACTACAATTTCTCCTTTGGCTCGTCCACTATTTGAGTGTAGGACTACTTGTATTCTACCAATTCGTCCTGTTCTTTGGAGTTCTCTTAAATCTAAATCGTTACTTAATAATCCTTCTGTTTGCCCAAAAACTGCCCCTACAACATCTGGTTTTTCAACAATACCATTTGCATTTATTTGGGCATGTATGAGGTATTTTGTGGTTGTTAGTTCTTCGCCTTTTCCCATTTTTAACCCCTCTGTGTTTTTTTATGAAAATTATCTAATAATTTTTAATAAATAATTTAATTTTTTTTTTGGATAATAACAATAATTATATTTTTCATCAGTTAATATTTTAAGTTAATATGTACTTAAATTAGAAAAAATAGTTGAGTTTTTACTTTTTTTACAAAAAAATAATTTCATATTTATTTATTATGTTTTTAGGAGTTTTTTTAGGGTTATTTTTTAGAGTTAATTTTGTTTTAGTTTTATTATTTTTATATATTATATTGTAAAACATTTAGGTAAATGTAATTGATTATTTTTTCAATATCTTAATTTTATCTAAATAAATTTTATTCCTATTAAATGTGGAATATAAACTCTAATTTTTATTAATATTTTCCCATTAAAATAAAATTTTTATTTTTTTATTTTTTTACACTCCTTTTTTTCAATTTTTTTGTTAAAATTGTGATTTAGTAATTATTTTTAAATAATAAATGAATTTTAATTATAAATTTGTAAAAAATTATCAAACTCAAATAAAAATATTTTTTTAATTTGAGTAGTATAACTATTGTAATTAATATTATTATCTAGTTTAATTATATGTAACAAGATGTATATAAAATTATTATAGTGAATTTTTTTTATAAAAATATTTTTTTTAAGGTGGGATTTTTTAATTGAATAAACGGAAATTGTCTGTTAAAAATTTTATTAAAGATTTTCAAAATAATGATTCTAAATCTGAAGATTTAAAAGAGTCTATTGGGGAAAAATCACTTGATAAACATTTTGATATTAATGATTTGATATTGGATGAGTCAAAATCCAATATTGAAAAATATGTTGAGTTAAAAAATATTCTTGATTCTTGTTCTTCTTGTCAGTTATCTGATGCATTTAATATTGTATCTGATAAATCTTGTGTGATTTATGGTTTAAAATCTATTAATAATAAAAAAGCATATGGGAAAGTATTTACTGCTGAAACTAATTCTCAAGATTGGGGTACATCTATTTTAGCAGTGGATTATGCTAATATTGGAGATTTTTTATTGATAAATTCTATTGGTGATGATTTTGCGATATGGGGGGAATTAGCATCTAAATATGCTGAAAATAATGGTATTGTGGGTGTTGCAATATATGGTGATTCAAGAGATGTTGATGCCGTTTTAAATCTTGATTTTCCAGTTTTTTCTGTTAATAATGTGCCTAATGCTGGAAATCCATTAGGTGAGGGTAAATTAAATATTGATTTAAAGATCAATGATGTGGATATATCTCCTGGAGATTTTATTTTTGGAGATGAAAATGGGGTTATTGTTGTTCCAAGAGATTTATTTTCAGATGTGATTTATCAAACATATAAAATAATAAATAAAGAGTCAAAAATTAAAAAAGAAATGGAAAATGGTAGATTATTATCTGAAATTATATCTTTAAAATAACTATTTTTTTTTTTTGATAGTAATTTATTTAAATATGAATTTTTAATTATATATAATGTTAACTAAAAGTTTATATATAACATATGATAAATAATTACAAGTATATTTAATGAACTGATTTTTTATGAAAGTTTTAGGAAACACTTCACATATTGCAAACTCAGGTAAACTAATTGTTATTTCAGATAAAACACCGCCTGCAGGAGCATTAGTTTTCGATAAGAATAAAAACAAGATTGGAAAAATAGTTGACATATTCGGTCCAGTAAAAACACCGTTTATATCAATAAGAATATTCAAATCAGCAAACATAAAAAATCTAGAAAATAATTTTGGTGAGGAAGTATACATATCCTCAAATAGAAAAAATAAACGGGGGAATAAATCACGGCAAAAGAAAAACAAAAAAACATGAATGATACATCTAATTCTGAAGCAGAAAAACAATCAAGATGCCCAGAATGTGGTTCGGAAAATTTATTAGGTGATTATGAGCGTGCAGAAGTTATTTGTGCAGATTGTGGTTTAGTTATAGATGAAAATCTTGTAGATATGGGTCCAGAATGGAGAGCATTCGATCACGAACAAAGAGATAAACGTACAAGAGTAGGGGCTCCAATAACATACACAATACATGATAAAGGTCTAAGTACCATGATTGATTGGAGAAATAAAGATATCTATGGAAGAGATATCCCTGCAAGAAACAGAGCACAATGGTACAGACTAAGAAAATGGCAAAGAAAAATCAGAATTTCTGGAGCAACAGAACGTAATCTAGCATTTGCATTAAGTGAACTAGACAGAGATTCATCAAGATTAGGACTTCCTAGAAGTGTAAGAGAAGCAGCATCTGTAGTATATAGAAGTGCAGTAGAAAACAAACTAATAAGAGGACGAAGTATAGAGGGAGTAGTTGCAGCATCACTATACGCAGCATGTAGAAGATGTAAAGTCCCAAGAACACTAGATGAAATTGCAGAAGTATCAAGAGTAAGTAAAAAAGAAGTAGGGAGAACATACAGATTCTTAACAAGAGAATTAGGAATTAAACTACCACCAACATCTCCAGTCGATTATGTTCCAAGATTTGCAAGTGAACTAGAATTATCTGGAGAAGTACAATCAAAATCCATAGAAATAATAGAAAAAGCAATGGAAAAAGGATTAACATCTGGTAGAGGCCCAACAGGAGTAGCAGCAGCTGCACTATACATTGCATCAGTACTACTTGGTGAACGTAAAACACAAAGAGACGTTGCAGAAATAGCTGGTGTAACAGAAGTAACAATCAGAAACAGATACAAAGAACTAACAGAACAACTAGACATGGGAGTAACATTATAAAAAAACTCCCAAAAAAATTCTTTTTTTTTTAAAATTTAATAATCTTTACTATACTTTTGTATATCTTCTTCTAATTCTTTAAAAATTGCAGAATTATCACTATTTTTATTATTATTTAAATTAGTTTCATATTCTTCAAGATTATTAATAAAACTACTGATCAGTTTACTGTTTAACTGGTCATGATATTCACCATAACCTAATTTTTCAACATAATAACCATTAAGAATTTGTTCAAAATTACCTTCTGCAGGAATACTATAAACAGGTTTTTTAAGATAAATAGCTTCAGAAATCATAGTAAATCCTCCATTAGTAATTATGGCTTTAGCACATCTCATATCTTCATAAAATATGTCTTCATTAAACTTTCTATAAGTTAAATTCTCATCAACAAGCTCTTTATTAAAACCATAAACAATAAATTTTTCATCACTTTCTTTAAGTTTATCCATCAATTTAATACTAGAATCGCTAGTTTGATAAATAAGGATATAATCATGTGATTCAGATTTTAATTCCATTATTTCATTACGAATAATAGGAGGATAGATTACACTCTTTTTCTCATTCTTCAAAGGAGGGGTGAAAAAACTAGTTAAAATGTGTTTAACTGGTCTTATGATATATGCTTTTGTAACTGCTTTAGCAAATAAACGATCCTTTTTATGGAATGGGGGATAATCATATCTAGTTTGTGTAATTATGTGAATATTACCTATACTAATCAATGGAACATTAATCAATTTACTAAGCATACTAGAATAGTTTTCGAAATCGGAAATTATAATATTTGGTTTCACTTCTTTGGATTTTTTAAATAAAACATCATATCCTTCTTTTAAATTAGTAGGATTAGTTTTAACAGCTTTAAAAAGAGTTTTCTTACTTCTTACTTTATTATTCTCATAAACAGTATTAAAACCTCCAATTTCATAAACATTATCAAATTTAGAATTCAAATACTCGTATGCACGGTTACTTGAAAAAACATAAACCTCGTGATTTTTTTTCAACTCATCAATAACAACAGCGCTTCTTACAGCATGACCCATACCTTCTCCACAAACTGAATAAAATATTATTTTCCTTTTATTGGAGGTTAATTTTCTTTTAGATGGTTCTATTGGGCTTTCTTCTTCATCAATATTTTGTTTAATATTTAAGGTGTGTTCTTTATTTTTATTTGAGGTTTCAGCAATCTTATCTAGATTTTCCTTTTCTAAGGGGGTTAATGGGTCATGATTAAATTCATAATTAAGTTCACTCGCACTTGTTCTACGACCTCTAAAGTCATTAATTGTACTTTTACCATAGACTTTAAGTAGATTATATAAACCTTCTTCTTCTAATCTTCTGGTTGAAACACCAATTTTTGGATTTCTAAGAACTTTAAATTTACTGATGCTTGCTATTCTTTCAATATATTCACTATCTTCTCCAAAATCTAAAGTTTCATCAAAACCGCCTAAGGAATCGTGTAATGATTTTTTAACAATAATACCATAACATCCTGCGCCATGAGGTTTTATTTTCTCAACAGCAATCATAAACCAATTAGCTAAGTCATGAAGAATAATATCGCTTCTTTTTTCAGAAAGAGGAGTCATTTGAGTTATACCAATACCTAATTCTTCCTCTTCAAACTCATTAATCATGTCAGTTAAATAATTTCTAGTAAGCATTAAATCAGAGTCTAAAAATATTAATATTTCTCCATTAGCTACTTTAGCACCATTATTACGCCCGACAGCAGGTAAACCTCCTTGAACAACTTTACAATTATATTCTTTTGCAATATCAACAGTTTTATCTAAGGAATTATTATCTGCAATAATAACTTCATAATCTTCATAATTTTGCTCTTTAATACTTCTTAATAATCGGGGGAGATAATCCTCTTCATTATATGTGGGTATAATAATACTTAATTTCATCTGCTCACCAATTTCTTTAAAATAATCCTTTATTAAAAATATGAATAAGTATTCCAACTTAATGTATAATAATCACATTTATCTGTTAAAGTTTTAGCTAAACTATTTTCCAACTCCATTTCATTATAACTAGAATTAATTTCACATTTTAAGTTATTATCTGTTTGCACAACATTAATAATTTTATAATCATCTAAAACCACATCATCACTAGGATTAACAATAGTGACATCGTAATATTCAGGATTAGATCCCATAAATGCTACAGTAAATCTCAATATTATAAACAATAACAAAATTATATGGGGTAATGCATTTTTAAAAATTACTTTATAATTATTAATATTTATAACATTTTCAAGCTTTGTAATTTCAACCCAAGATTTTTTATTAAACCATTTTCCAAACCAATAATTACAAGAATCAGAATTATATTTTATTATCAATATTGAGTATAATCCTCCTATGAATGGGGTTGAAAAAAAACCTCCATCAATTAATCCAATTAATCCTGTGGTTAATCCAACACTTAAAAAAATTCTAATGTAAAAGCTTTGTTTTTGTATAGATTTTAACATCATCAATCCAATAAATGGTATTAATAAAAACAATATTTTACTATAAAATGGAATATATGGTTCTAATGAACTTCCTGTATGTATTCCAGAGGGGGTTGTGGTTAAAAAAGTGTTAATCATAGTGCCCAAAACAGATTTATACACATGGGAATGTAAAATACTGGTACTTGTCATACTAGGTTTTATAACATTAAAAATAGTGAAAATCCCAATATTTAAATTGTATCTTATTGTAATTTCACTTATTATTCCAAATATTCCCATAATAAAAAGTAAAATGAATGTATAATCTAGATAAGTACTTCTATTTTTCTTTAAAAATTTAGGCCAAGGTATTTTGGATATGATTTTATAATCTTCGAGTTCACTAAATATTAAAAAAACACCAGAAATGAAGAATAATATAATATCTTTGCCTTTGGAAGAGCCCATTAATAATGGTTGTGTTAAAAAACGTATGGGTGTATTAATAATATCTGTAAATGCTAATAATAATGATATTATTACTAAAATAACTCCTATTTTTTGGGATAAATTGAGTTTAATCATGAATTCTCCATTATATTGCTATTTTTTTTATTTAAAAAAATTCAATTATTGTGCTTTTATTTTTATATTTAATAATTTATAAATTAATTAATACATTTAATTATATAAAAAACCTTTTATAGGAGATTTTAAAATTTTAACTATATACTATTTGATTTGTTTATTTGTTATTGGAATAATGGTGGGGTTATGTTCTGGTTTATTTGGTGTTGGTGGAGGGTTTTTAATGGTTCCTCTACAATTTTTCCTTTTAACATCTAATAATGTTGATCCAAATATTGCATTATTAGTTTCTTTTGCAACAAGTCTGTCTGTGATAATTCCAACATCATTATCAAGTGTTTATAAACATAATAAAGAATTAAATAATATTATTAAGCCAGGTTTACTTTTAGGATTATTTGGCATAATTGGAGGTTTAATAGGAGGTTTTATTGCTGTTAAAATCCCTACAAAGTTTTTACAAATAATTTTTGGTTTTTTATTAATATTTATTGCATTTAAAATGTTTACAGATAAAAATACTGAAAATAAATCTGGTAAAAAGAGGTTAAATATAATTTTCTATGGGATAATTGGTATATCTGTAGGGATATTTTCAGGATTACTTGGAGTAGGTGGGGGAATGATAGTAGTGCCTGTTTTATCAGCAATAATTGGATATTCTTTTATAGAATCAGTTGGAATATCTTCAGTTTTTATAGTTTTAACTGCAATTGGGGGAATGTGTTCTTATATTGTGTCTGGTTTTAATATTAATCCAATTCCATATTCAATAGGTTATGTGAATATACTAAATTTTTTTGGGATTGCTTTATTTTCAATACCTTTTGCATATATTGGGGCTAAAATATCTCATAGTATATCTAGTAATACATTAAAAAAGGTATTTTCTTTGTTAGTATTTATAATGGCGATTAAAATGATATTCTAGTATTCTTTTTTTTATTTGTATTTAATGCCAGTTCCATGTGCAGTTGCAATACACATTGTACCTCTACCATCTAATATTTCATATCTTAAAGTTAAATCTAAAATTCCATCACAATCATCTTTTTTAACGCTTTCTGTTAATTTTAATATGGCTTGGTTTTTAACATTAATTAGATCTTTTAGTAATCTATCAGTATTTTTCTCAAAACCCATAGGATTTTTTGCTTTGTAAATAACTCTGCCTTCATAAACACCTGTATATTCTATAATTTCATATTCTTCGATATGGGTTGTGCTTAATATTAAAATATCTAAATCATTAATGTCAACTGTTAAAGCTTTATCAAAATTTGTAGCATTTTCTATGTTTTTATTAACGTATTCATCTTTTTTAAAGAGGATTTTCATAATTCCATTTTTGTATAAGAAATCTGTGAATTTTTTAAAGATACCTGACATATATGATATAATAGATAATGAAAGAATAATAATGAAATAATTAATTACAGTAGGTATTGCTGATTGTAGAATAATAAATACTGCTCCAATTGTAATTACATTAACACCTAGTGTGGGATTTGTAAGTATAAATCCATAAATTACAGTTACTGCAAATAATATGAATGCACTATCTGCTCCTGTTGTTTCACCCATATATTTGATTGCAAAGTGTGTTTCACTATATCCTGCAACTAATGGTGAGACAACTAATCCTAGATTCCATCCGAATATAGATATGTTTAAAAATAGGAATAACCAGTATGTTAATAAACCTAGTATTGTTCCGATAATGATGCAGAATGTAGCTTCACTAATTTTATCTAGATGTGCTTGATTTTTTTTAGATAATATCATAAGTCATTTTTTGTTTATTCGTAGGTTACTGCAGTTCCATAAGCAGTTACAAGGATTGTATTCCCCATTGTTCCTCCTAAATTATTATATGAAATTTTAAGGCCTATAATTCCATTTGCTCCAGCTTTTGTTGCTTTGTCTTTCATAATTTTAAGGGAGGTTTGTCTTGCTTTTTTTATCTCTGCTTCATAGGATGTTGTTCTTCCTTTAACAACATCTCTAACTCCAGAAAACAGGTCTTTATATACATTTGCACTTATTAAAGATTCTCCTGTTACAAGTCCATGGTATTCTGTAATGGTTTTATTATCTATTGTATTTGTAGAAGATAAAAGCATTTTTATCAATTTTTTGTTTTTTTTTTTAAAAAAGAGAAATTAAAAAAAAGTTTTTTTTATATGATTTTAATTTTGTATTATTTTTATCTTAAGAAGGTCATATATGCCCAAACCGCTAGAAATAGTATTAATACTCCGAATAATAGCATACGTGATTTTCTACTTTGTTTTTGTCTTATACTTATTACTTTATCACATTCTGCAGAACAAGTTACTTCATCTAAAGGGATAGCTGTTCCACAAACTGGGCAGTGTTTATGTGGTTCGATTGCCATTTTATATCATCTCCTAATTTTTTGTATTTTTTTTATATGACTCTAGTTCCTATTTTTTCTCCATTTATGGCCTTTTCTAAGTTTTCTGGGTTGTTACCATTACATATTACAGTTTCGAGTGAGGAACGTTTAATCATTTGTATTGCAGTCATATCGAATATTTCATATGTACCTGCTTTCATATCTTTGCCTTTTATAAGTTCTAACATTTCATCTGCTGTTATTTCTTTTATTAATTCAGCATCATCATATTTGTTAGGATCTTTAGTATACATTCCATCAACTGAGGTTAAGTCAACTAAAAGGTCAGCATTCACATACTCTGCAAGAATCGCTGCAACAGCATCTGTACTGTGGGCAGGTTCTGTACCTCCCATGACTATGATTTTATTACTTGCTGAATATTCTAATGCTTCTTGGAAATTATGTGGTACTTTAGGGTATGCATAATTGTCAAGGGCATAAATTAATAATTTGGCATTGATTCTAGTTAATTCAATACCAATATCATCACATTTTGCTTCACCAGAATTTAATTCTCTTAAAACTTTAATATATTCTCTTGCAGGCTTTCCTCCACCTACAACGATAAATATTTCATGTTTTGCACTTAATTTTTTTAAGGTTTCAGCATATGATTTAAATTTTTCAGAATCATATGTTGGTATTAATATTGATCCTCCTACTGCAGCTACTATTCTCATATTTTTATATCCACCTTTTATTAAGAATCATGTTATTTTATTTGTTATAAGTCATTTTTTTATTAAAAAAATCTATTACTTATCTTTATTACTATATTTAAATTATATTATTTAAATTACTCTATACATTTAATAC
>CAZJLS010000058.1:0-11572 GCA_964547125.1 uncultured Methanobacteriaceae archaeon
GAATGGGATTTTTGCAATCTTTTAGGTGCCTAGCCCCCAACATTTTGACAAAGCCTATTAATTTATATATTATAATGATTTATAATTATAAATTATAATTGAATTTATTACTTTATTTTTATAATATGTAATATTTTTTCAATTTAATTAATTTTTTGTGGAGAGATCTTTTTATGAATTTAGGAGAAATTTTTAAAGAAGGACTAAGTTATCCAACTAATAATTGGGTAAATCTTGTAATTTTAGGTATTATCTTTGTTATAATATCATTACTAGGTCAAGTTCGTGGTTTTACAAACCAAACTGTTATTATAGCAATTGCCGCTATTGTTTCAATTATACTTGCAATTATTCTTCAAGGATATAAAATCGAAATTATTGGTGAAGGTGTTAAAGGAAGTTCAGATATTCCTTTATTAAGTATAGATAACTTTATAACAGGTATTAAATCAGCTATCGTAAGTATTGTTTATTATATTATTCCTGCAATTATTGTTGTTATCATTGGATTTTTAACTGGTGCTACGGCAGGTATTGGGGAATTAGGTAAATATATTAACGTTAATGCATTACAAAATACTGCTGTTAATCCTAATGTTGTTAACGCAACTATGACTTCCATCCCTCAAGAATTATTAGGAAAATTATTTGCTGCATTTTCTATAACTGTTGTAATTGCAGTTATCTTATTCTTCATATTTTCCATATTTGCATTAGTTGCACAAGGTAGATTAGCTGAATCTGGAAGTTTAGGTGAAGCTTTAAAAATGGGAGAAGTTATCTCTAAAGTAGGTAGTATTGGTTGGCTTAAAGTTATTGCATTTTTAATATTATCTGCAATTATAATATTTATATTAGGATTTATTGGTAGTTTAATTACATTAATACCATTTGTAGGTGCAATTATTTCCGCATTAATTATAGCACCATTCATATTCTTATTCCAATACTATGCTATTGGTTTACTTTATGCAAGTGAAGAATAAAAAATTTTAATTGGGTTTTTTTGTGGAATTATATTTTTTTCCACAATCTTCTTTTTTTTTATTAACTTAGTTTAGATTAAGTTTATATTATTTTACTTTGAAATATTAGTGTAAAACTTTTTTTTATTAAACGCTTAATTAACTTTTAAATAAAGGAGTTTAATATGGATACAATAATAGAATTAGAAAATATAACAAAAGAATACGATAATACTCCTGTTGTTAAAAATTTAAATCTTAAAATCAATAAAGGAGAAATTTTTGGATTTTTAGGACCGAATGGTGCAGGAAAAAGCACATCAATAAATATGATGGTAGGTCTATTAAAACCAACAGAAGGCCAAATCAAAATAAATGAAAACTCAGAAATTGGAATCTGTCCACAGGATATTGTATTATGGGATTATTTAACATCTTATGAAAACTTATTTATCATGGGTAAAATGTATGAAATACCAACAGACGAATTAAAAAAACGTGCAGATGAAATATTAGAACAATTATCCCTTACAAATAAAAGAAATAGTAAAGTAAAAGATTTATCTGGTGGAATGAAACGTCGAATGAATATTGCAATGGCAACAATACACAATCCAGATATTCTAGTTTTAGATGAACCATCAGAAGGATTAGATCCACAATCACGAAGAGTCTTATGGGATTACATTAAATTACAAAAAGAAAAAGGAAAAACAGTAATACTAACAACCCACTTAATGGATGAAGCAGATAAACTAAGCGACCGAGTAGGAATAATAGACAATGGAGAACTATTACAATTAGACACACCAGAAAACCTTAAAAAATCCATTGGAGAAGGAGACATAGTAGAACTAAACCTAAAAAACAAAAATAACATTGATGAGATAATAAAACAGTTAAAACAAATTCCTGATTCTAAAAACATAATACAAGACAAATCACGAATAAGTTTAAACATATTAAATGCAGTAAACAAACTACCAAACATAATACATATAATAGAAAACTCAAATAATCATTTAAATGATATAAACATCAGACAAAACACATTAGAAGATGTATTCATAGAATTAACAGGAAAACAATTAAGGGAGTGAGAATATGAAAATAACATACATTATTAGAAAAAACATAAAACAATTAAGAAGAGATAAAAAGAACCTATTTTTCATATTGCTCTTTCCAGCAATTTTCATGTTAATATTCAGTATAGCATTTACAGGTTCATCACTAGATGATACAACAGTAAATATGGGTGTTTTAAATCTTGATGATGGAAACTATTCATCCGATTTAATAACTGCAATAGAAGATATTGAATTAAACAGTAACAAATCTATGTTTAATATAGTAAATGTATCAAGTGAAAAAGAAGCAAACACTTTATTACAAGATCAAACAATTTCAACATTACTTATAATACCTAAAGATTACTCATCGAAGATGGGGAATTTCACAACAGTTGATGAGTTAGCAACGGTAACAATAAAAGGAGATCCAACATCTACTGAATATGGAATAGCACAAGGTGTTTTAAGCAGTGTACTTGCAGAATATTCAAGTCAAATACAAGAACAAGTAACTGGGGAAAAATTTAAACAAATAAACTTAGATGTTAAAAGTATAGATGGAACATCTTCATTTACAACATTTGATTACATAGCACCTGGTTTAATAATCTTTGCAATACTTATGACAATAACATCTGTTTCAGCAAACATATCTAAAGAAACAGAAGATGGAATGTTAAGACGTTTAAAAATTTCAAAAATGAAAAGTAAGGATTATGTAATTGGAAATTTAATCTCATGGTCAATAATTGGAGCAATACAAGTAGTAATATTACTGGCTGTTGCAAGTTTTATGGGCTTTCAATGGAGAGGAGGTATGAACTCTATTATTATTGCAATAGTAGTTGGAATTTTAGCTACTGTTTCTTCTGTTGCAGTATCTTTAATTATAGTCTCATTTACTAAATCTTCAGATCAAGCATCTAATTTATCTGCTATTATTGCTGTTCCATTAAGTTTTATTTGTGGTTCATTTTTCCCGTTACCTGATTGTATTATTGCAAATATTAATGGGCATGCGGTTCAATTATATGAGATTTTACCTTGGAATCAGGCAATTAGTGCTTTTAGGGAAGTTTTCATTTTTGGTGGAACTTGGGAGAATATTTTTGTAAATATTATTTTGCTTATTATTATGGGTGTAATTCTCATGTTTGTTAGTGTGGTTTGTTTTAATAGGAAAATAAGTCAAACTAGTTAATCTTTTTTGTGGAAGTGATTGTAGATTGCTTCTGCATTTTTTTTATTTATAAGTTTCACTTCTTCTAATTCTTCTTTTTTTGCTTTTTTTATTCCTTCTATGTCTTTGAATTTTTTAAGTAGGCTTATTTTTCGTTTATGGCCAATGCCAGGTATTTTATCTAGTTCTGATTCTGTTATTCTTCCTTTTCTAAGTTTTCTGTGATATGTTATTGCAAAACGGTGTGATTCATCTCTTACGCGTTGTAATAGTTTTAATCCTTCATTTGTTTCAGGTATTCTTATGGGAATATTTGTTTTTGGTAAAAATATTTCTTCAAATTGTTTTGCAAGTCCTATAATTGGAATAAATGTTAGATTGTATTCTTCCAGTACTTCGTATGCTGAGCTTAATTGACCTTTTCCTCCATCTATTAGTATTAAATCAGGTATTGTTCCAAGTTCTTTTGGTGTTCTTTTATTTTCAGGTGTTTGGTAATATTCATATACTGGTTTTAGTCTTCTTGTTAGTAGTTCTTTCATCATTGCAAAATCGTTTGGTCCTGGTGTTTGCATTTTAAAGTGTTTGTATTGTCTTTTGTTTGCTTTTCCATCTAAAAAGCTTACTTTACTTCCTACTGCCATTTGTCCTGAGATGTTACTTATGTCGTATCCTTCTATGACTCTTGGTAGTTTTTCAAGTTTTAAGTATTTTTTAACTTCTATTAGGCTGTTGTTCATTTTGTCTTTTTGGTTTTTGATTATGTCTGCATTTTTTCTTGCCATTCTTACTAGTCTTAGTTTAGTTCCTTTTTGTGGTATGTGTATGTTTACTTTGTTTCCTCTTAGATCTGTTAACCATTCTTCTATTAATGTTTTATCGGGTATGTCTTCTTCTATTAGTATTTCTTTTGGTATGTGTCTGTTTATACTGTAGAATTGTTTTATAAATGCACTTAGTACTTCATCTGATGTGTCTTCTTTGTTAACAGTCATCATAAAGTCGTCACGACCGATGATATTACCGTCTCTTATGCTTAAGACTACTACGACTGCATTGAATTCTTGGAAACTGGTTGCTATTATGTCTTGGTCTGTGTCGTTTTGGAATTCAACTACTTGTTTTTCTATTACTTCGTTTATACTGTTTATTTGATCTCTTAAAACTGCTGCTTTTTCAAATTCCATATTTTCGCTTGCAGTTTTCATTTCTTTTTCTAATTCTCTTATTATTTTTGTATATTTTCCTTGGAAGAATAAGTCTATTTTTTCTATATGTTCATTGTATTCTTTTTGTGATATTTTTCCTGCACATGGTGCGTAACATAAGTCTATTTGATAGTTTAGGCATGGTCCATCTAAGCGTTTGCAGGTTCTTATTTTAAATAAGGATTTTAATAGTTTTACGGTTTGGTTTACTGCTCCTACATCTGTAAATGGTCCGAAATATTTTCCTGTTTTTCCGATTTGTCTTGTAAGTATTAGTTTTGGGAATTTTTCATCTGTTAGTTTAACATAAGGGTATCTTTTATCATCTTTTAGTTGGATATTATATCTTGGACGGTGTTTTTTGATTAGGTTAGCTTCTAGTATTAGTGCTTCTTTTTCACTATTGGTGATGATATATTCTAGGCTGTTAAAATGGCTCATTAGAATATATGTTTTTGGACGGTCTTTTTTTTCTGCAAAGTATGATTTTACACGGTTTTTTAGGTTTTTTGCTTTGCCTATGTATATGATTTCTTCTTTGGAATCTTTCATTATGTAGATTCCAGGTTTTTTTGGAAGTTCATCTGCAGATTTAACTTTTGTTGACATTTTTTTCTCAAGAGATTTTATTTATATTTATTATATTTCTTTATCTAATAATATAATAATAAATTACATTTGTAGCAAATGTAGCAAATGTAACAAATGTAATTGTAATATGATGTTTTTTTTTTATTTATGTAGGTTGTAATGAATGTTTTAATAAAAAGTTAATTTTTACTTATATAAGTAATGATAATAAATATTTAATAATTAAAGGTGAATTTTATGGTTTATACTATTGGGGATATTAAACAAAAAGCTACTCCAATTGCTCAAAAGTATGGTGTTGATAGTATGAGTCTATTTGGATCTTATGCTCGTGGTGAAGCCAGAGAAGATAGTGATTTAGATTTTTTCATTGATCGTGGAGATATAAAAGGTTTAATTGATTATATGGGATTTGTTTAAGCCTTGGAGGATATTTTTCACTGTCATGTTGATGTTGTATCAACAGGAATTGCTGACAAAAACTTTTTAGCAATAATTAAAAAGATGGAGTTCTAATTTATGAAAAATAATGATATTAAACATATTCAAAAGATTGTTGAATATTGTAATATTGTAGACAGTTTATTAGATGAATATGAAAGAGATTATCTCATATTTCAATCATCCCAATCTTTTCAGTTATCTACAAGTATGTGCATTGTTTAAATTGGAGAATATGTTGCAAGATTGTCTGATGAATTTAAACAAGAACATAATGATATTCCGTGGGGAAAAATCAAGGGTATGAGAAATTTTGCAGCCCATCAATATGAACATTTCGAATTTGAAGTATTATGGCATACATTAACAGAAGAACTTCCAGAGTTAAAAGAATGTTTACTTCCATTAATACATAAATAATTTTATGGGTAAAATTCAAGTTGAAAAATTTACAATACAGATGTGTATGTTATTGGTGATTTAAGTATATAATATTTACATTTGTAGCAAATGTAGATTGTTTTAGTTATAAAATTAAGTTTTTTTATCACCCCCATTTTTTTATTTTTTTTATTTTTCCCCCTTTTTAGTTTAGGTAATTTTGGAGGGTTTGGTTTTCAACATTTAGGGTTCCTATTTTTGATAGTAAACTTGTTCGTCTGTCTTTTGGCATGTTTAGTATGTTTAGTTGTTTTATATAATGTTTTATTGTTTTATTGTTTATATTTACTATTTTTTGGATTGTTTCTTTTTTCATGTTGTTTTTCCACCTCTGTTATATTTTTATTAGTTTTTTTGTGAATTTTTGTTTTTTAAATTACTTTTTTTTAACTAAATCTTTATTTTTAGTTATTTTTTTTTTTTTTAATTTATTGTTTTTTATTCACATTTTATTGTATGGTGGTTTGAGTATATATATTTTTCTTCCTTTTTTGTTCTTTGTTGTTGTTTTTATGCTTTTTGGTGCTTTATTTTTTTGAACTTTGTTCATTTTTAAACTATTCAATTATTTAATTTTTAAACAAAAACAATTTTTTATTGAAGATTTTATTTATTTTGTTTAATTTTTTGAATATCAAATAAAAATATTCTAAAATTAAACTAAAAAACTAAAAAATTTCAAATATACATATTTATTAATATACTATAAAAAAGAAACAAAAAATAAATAATTATTCATTTTTTCTGGTGATTAAAAAAATGGACAGCTACACTAAACCATTTAAACTATACTCTAATTACAAACCATTAGGAGACCAACCTAAAGCAATAAAATCCCTAGTAAATGGTATAAAAAATAAAATGCACGAACAAACACTACTGGGAGTAACAGGTTCAGGTAAAACATTTACAATGGCAAATGTAATAGAAGAAGTACAACTACCTACATTAGTAATATCTCATAACAAAACACTGGCAGCACAACTATATGAAGAATTAAAAGCATTCTTCCCAGACAATGCAGTAGAATACTTCGTAAGCTACTATGATTACTACCAACCAGAAGCATACGTACCAAGCAGCGACACATTCATAGACAAAGAAGCAAGCATAAACGAAGACATAGATATGATGAGACACTCAGCAACACAATCTTTACTCTCAAGAGATGATGTAATAGTAGTAAGTAGTGTAAGCTGCATTTATGGTATAGGTTCACCAGAAGACTATGGAGAATTTGCATTTGGAATCCATGTAGGAGACAACTACGATAGAAGCGACATAATAAGAAAACTTATCTTCATGCAATACGAACGAAATGACATACTATTTGAAAGAGGACAATTCAGAGTAAGAGGAGATGTAATAGACATAAACCCAGTACATGGAACACCACCAGTAAAAATAGAACTATTCGGAGACGAAATAGACTCAATAAGCCTATTCGATAAATTAACAAACAAAAAAACAGAAAAACTACAAAGATACATGATATACCCAGCAAAACACTTCGTAGTAGGCTCAGACAAAATGGACGCAGCAATAAAAAACATCCAAGAAGAACTAGACCAAAGACTAAACGAACTAAACATACAAAACAAACTACTAGAAGCACAAAGACTAGAACAAAGAACAAGATTCGACATAGAAATGCTATCAGAAATGGGATACTGCCCAGGAATAGAAAACTACTCACTACACCTATCAGGGCGAAAATGGGGAGAAGAACCATACACACTACTAAAATACTTCCCAGAAAAATTCCTAACAATAATCGACGAATCACACGTAACAGTACCACAAATAGGAGGAATGTACAACGGAGACCGTGCAAGAAAAGAAACACTAGTAAAACACGGATTCAGACTACCATCAGCAAAAGAAAACAGACCATTCAGATTCGACGAATTCGAAAGAGCAGTAGATCAAGTAATATACATGTCAGCAACACCAGGACAATACGAACTTACAAGAAGCACCAACATAGTAGAACAAATCATAAGACCAACAGGACTAGTAGATCCAAAAATAACAATAAGACCAGTAAAAGGACAAGTAGAAGACCTACTAAAAGAAGTAAGAAAAAGAACAGAAAAAGACGAAAGAGTACTCGTAACAACACTAACAAAAAGAATGGCAGAAGACTTAACCAACTACTATGCAAAAATAGGAGTCAAAGTAAGATACCTACACTCAGAAATAGACACACTAGAGCGAATAGACATAGTAGACGACTTAAGAAGAGGAGACTTCGACTGTTTAGTAGGAGTAAACCTACTAAGAGAAGGACTAGATATGCCAGAAGTAAGCCTAGTAGCAATACTAGATGCAGATAAAGAAGGATTCCTCAGAAGCAAAACAAGCCTAATACAAACAATAGGAAGAGCAGCAAGAAACGTCAACGGAGAAGTACTACTATACGCGGACACAATGACAGACAGCCTAACAAGTGCAGTAGATATTACAAGAAGAAGACGAGAAATGCAAATAAAATACAACAAAAAACACAACATAACACCAAAAACAACACAAAGAACAATAAAAGAAAGAAAAGAACAAATCAAAACAAACAAAACAAAAGACGACATTAAAAACATGCCAAAAGACGACCTAAGAGCACTAATAAAAGACTTAGAATCAGACATGCAAGAATCAGCTAAAAACCTAGACTTCGAAAGAGCAGCACTAATAAGAGACGAAATAATATCACTAAAAGGAACACTAGATGCAAAAAACAAAAAAAGAAGATAAAAAAATAATACAAATTTAGGATAACGTAAAAAGCAAATCCTATTTAAACAAAGAATAATACAAAAATAATACAGTAATAAAAAAAATTTTTATTACAAAGTTTTTTTTTGTGAAAAATTTTATTTTTTAATTTTTAGGATGGACAAATAAAATACACAGGAGATAAAAAAATATGGTAACAATAGAAATAGATGAAGCAAAATGTGAAAACGTAGATTGTGGAGAATGTGTTGATATGTGCCCAGTAGAAAACTTCTTAATGGGAGATGGAAAAATAGACATCCAACACCCAGATGATTGTACACTATGCGAAATCTGTGTTGACATGTGCCCAAATGACTGCTTAACAGTCAAACCATAAGTTTAATTAAATTAAACTTCCTTTTTAATTCTTTTTTTTAATTTAAATATTAATTAACTTTCTTTTTAATTTTATTCAATAAACTTAATTTTATATCAAATTTTCTCTAAATAAAGATATTATTTTTTTTATTACTAATTTAACAGTTTTGAGTAATTTTTTAAAGTATTTCAAAAATTGTATTAGTTAAAATTTTAACAAATCCAAAGAAATACTTAAATTTAACATTCATCAAAACAATATATAATATAAATTATTAGAAATTTTCAATGTGATTTTATGCCAAATAGTATATATATAAAAAATTTTGGTCCAATAGATGATGCTAATATTGAACTTTCAAATATGACGGTTTTAATTGGACCTAATAGTTCTGGAAAATCATTTACTGCATTGTTAATACATGCATTATTGAATCCATTAGGAGAAAAAGGAAAAAACTTTTCAAATGAAATTATGGATTTGAGTTTTAATTCCTTTGTAGAATTACATAAAAACAACAGTTCTACATATGTTGAATTTTATGAAGGATTAATGAAACATATTGAAAACTCTCCCAATAATAAAATCTCCTTTAAAATTTCTAAAAGTAAATTTAAAACATTAATAGATGAAGGAGTAGGATTAGTATATAAAAATTTAATTGAAGAAAAATTAAAACAGCTTTTTGAAGTTGATAATTTAGATGATTTAATTAATTCTAATAGTAATTTTTTTGAGATTAAATTTAATGATATGACTTTAATTAAAGAAAAAGGCAAAGAATTAACTATTAATTTATTTACTAAAAATAGTTTGTCTATGCTTATAAGTTATGATGAGAATAATATTCAGACAGATAATTTTTATAGAATTGAAAGTAATTTAGACGATTATGAAATATATTTAAATTTTTTACTTCTTGAAGAGGATGGAAAATTAGATTTAAATAAATTAATAAGAATATTTTATCAATTTATTGCCCGTAGTTTGTTTGAAAAATTGTTTAAAGATTATAGTTATTATATTCCTTCATCAAGGGATGAATTGTTAAAAAATAAAAATAGTTATTTATCTCAAAATTTACGGGGGAGATTTAGTTTTTCATCAATACAAAAAGAATTAGCATCTAATCTACTTGATATTGACCCTAATTCTAAAAATGGAGATTTTTTGGATGTTGCTAATAATTTAGAAAATGATATAATAAATGGTATTGTTGATATGGAATATTCTGAACCAAATATGGATTTATATTTTAAAAATACTGATAATAGTATAAATTTACCATTTAATTTAACTTCTTCAGCAATTAGAGAATTATCTCCGTTTATATTATATATGAAATATATTTTAAAAAAAGGGGATACATTAGTAATTGAAGAACCTGAAGCTCATCTTCACCCTGGAAATCAAAGAAAATTAGTTAAATATTTTGTTGAAGCACTTAATAAAGGATTAAATATAATTATTACAACACATAGTGATTATATTTCTGATCAAATTAATAATAATATTCGATTAGGCAATATTTCAATTAATACTTTAGATGAAGAATTTGATGATTATAATAAATATCATATTTTAGACTTTAAGAAAATTAACATATATGTTTATAAAGCATTGGCTTTGTTTGATTTTAAAACATCAAAAATTGATATTAATAATACTGGATTTATTGAAGATAACTTTTCAACTATTGGTTCTGAGTTATATGATGAAACTATTAAACTTATTAATTCAAAAGAAGGGTGATATTTTTTGTCTTTGAATGAATTAGAATATCATTATAAATCTTTTGAATCCCAATATAATATTATTAAAACAAAATGTAAAGAGAATAAATGTGGCTTAAAAGGTATTAAAAATGATAGTTTCTTAATATTGGATGGGGATGAAATTGAGAAATCCATGAAACGAAGTAATGCAAATAAAAGTGTGGATTGTATCATTATCAATAAAAAACATTTCAATGACAATAGTTATGAAGTTATTTTATGTGAATTAACTAAGGGAAAAAATAAAACATCAAAAGAGCTCAAAGAAAAATTTGAAAATTCTAGTATGGAAATTTATCAAATTTTTAATAAATTTAATTTGAAGTTTAGAGGTATTAAGTGCTTATTTTTAGGTAATAAAATTAAAAACAATAAAAGATGTTATAATGAATTCAATAAACCTCTTAATTTGAGAAATGTTAAAATTAATGGGGTTTGTCCTAAAGATATTATTATACAAATGGAAGATTGTGGATTTGATATTAATAATTTAAATTCATAATGAATAACCTATTTTAAGTATTTTTTGAGTTTGATTTGTAGTTTTTGTTGGTTTGTTTTGCAAGGCACTATTTTTTTCTTCTTTTGTTTATGAATTTAGTAATAATTTATATTATAATTATTTTCAAATTAAATCCTTTGAAAATAAACATGTTAAATAATATACTCTAATTTATTTTTTTCTTTTTTTTATTGTTTAAAAATATTAATTGTTTTTATATGGGGGGATAATAAGATGAATAATAGACTGGAAATTGCTTGTGAGTTTGCAGATACAATTAATTCGAAATATATTAAAGAAAT
>CAZJLS010000059.1:0-11382 GCA_964547125.1 uncultured Methanobacteriaceae archaeon
ATTAAGAATTATACAATCAATACCATCACCAAATGCAGAACCATTTAAACAATGGTTAGCACAAATAGGACAAGAAAGATTAGATGAAATAGCAGACCCAGAAAAAGCATTTGAACGAGCAGTAGAAACATATCGTAAAAAAGGATATAGTGAAGAGTGGATTGAAGAACGAATACAGGCAACAATCACTAGAAATAAATTAACAGCTGAATGGAACAGAGTAGGAGTAGAAGAAGGAATTGAACATGCTATATTAACCAATGATATAACTAAAGCATGGTCTGGAATGACAACAAAAGAATATAAAAATTATAAATGTCTTAAAAAAGAAGGTTTAAGAGACAATATGACTGATATAGAATTAATTCTTAACAGACTAGCAGAAGCATCCACTACAGAGATAAGTAAAGTTGAAAACCCAGAAGGATTTGAAGAAAGCCGAAATGTAGCAAAACGTGGAGGAAATATTGCAGGTAATGCTAGAAAAGAATTAGAATTGAATACTGGAAAATCTGTTATTAGTAAATTAAACTCACATAAGAATAAGAAAGTATTAGACTCCAAAAAAGAAAAATAAAAGTAAACAAATGGTGATAGGATGTCTGATTTTAAATTAATGGAAACATTATTGTATAAAAATGAAAAAACAGATGTTGAAGGCGAATTTATAATAGGTGATGAAACTTTATGGACAACAAGAAATATCATTGCTGAAATATTTGGAACAACATCTCAAAATATATCTCTCCATTTTAACAATATCTTAAAAGAAGGTGAGTTAATAGAAAATGAAGTATCCATAACTTTAGATGGACTAATTAAAGAAGAATATGAGTTTAGAAAGAAATCCTTTCTAAACTCTAAAAAAGGAGGAAGACCTAAAAAACTATATAATCTTGATGCAATAATCTCAATTGGATATAGAATTAATAGTAAAGAAGCAACAGAATTTAGAAAATGGTCTAATAAAGTATTAAAAGAATATTTGATAAAAGGTTTTGTTATTGATAAGGAATTATTAAAAAAAGGTGGTAGATTTAATAAGGATTATTTTGATGAATTACTTGAAACAATAAGGGAGATTAGGGCTTCTGAGAGAAGATTTAATCAAAAAATTACTGATATATATGCAACAAGTTATGATTATAATTCTAAGGCAGATATTACTAAAGAATTCTTTGCAACTGTGCAAAATAAGTTAATTTATGCCGTAAGTGGACATACTGCTGCAGAATTAATAGAATTACGATGTGATAAGGATAAAAAACATTTGGGTTTAACTAGTTGGAAAAAAGGTCCAAAGGGTAAAATATTAGCAAGTGATGTTGTAATTTCTAAAAATTACTTAAATAAGAAAGAATTAGGAATTTTAAATCGTTTAGTTGATGGTTTTTTAACTATTGCAGAGACACGTGCAGAAAATGAAATACCTACATCTATGGAAGATTGGAAAAATATGTTAGATTCCTATATTGAACTTAATAGTTTATCTGTTTTATCTAATAAAGGAAATATTTCATCTAAAAAAGCTAGAGAAAAAGCACTTGAAGAGTATGAAACTTATAGAATCACCCAAGATAGGGAATTTAAATCTGATTTTGATGAAATGATTGATGAGATTAAAAGATTAGAAGGATAATATGATAGAAACTGAAGAATTACCTCAGTATTTGGATGAATACTTGGAAGAAAAGCAGGAAATTAAGAATTTAACTGAAGAAACTATGAATAAGCAGCATTTTAATATTAATAAGTTCATAGAATTCTTAGATGATAATAATATTGATGAATTAACTAATAAAAATGTTAAAAAGCAGTTAAGGCAGTATCGTAGGTATTGTTTAAAGAAGAGAGGTAATAAGAGGACTACTGTTAAGACTTATATGATGAATATTCTTGAATTTATTAATTCTGAGGAAGTTCAGGAAGACTTGCAACATGAAACTATAAAGATGAAGGATATTATTGAGGTTAAGGTTGAGGATCCTGAGACTGCTAAGAAGCGTATTGAGAAAATAAGTTTAACTAGGAAGCAGAGTAGGTATTTTTTAGATACTATTAGTTTAAAAGGTAATAAAAGAGATTATGCTATTTGTTCTGTGTTTTTGGATTCTGGTGTTCGTTTAAAAGAGTTGGTGAATTTAGATAAGTCTGATATTCAGGTTCCTTTAGATGATGATGGTTTTTTTGTTTTGCCTGATGATGTTGATGAGGTTATTGAGGTTCATTTGCGGGCTGAGACTACTAAGGGTGAGAGTAAGGATCGTACTACTTTTATTACTTATGATACTTTGGTTAGTTTGAATGATATGATTAGTGAGCGTATTAGTAAGGTGCGTAAGAATCTTCAGGGTGTTTATAGACCTGTTGTTCAGCGTAAGAAGGCTAGTTTGGAGAGGTCTCGTAATGAATTGTTTTTGAATCAGTCTGGTAAGCGTATTGGTAAGCGTGCTGTTCAGGATATTGTTAAAAAATATGCTAGATTTACTGATGACCGTGTTTTTGATGGTGGTTTGGAGTGTCCGGTTGATTATGGTAAGAATGTGTCTGTGCATATATTGAGGCATACTGCTTTGAGTCATTATGCTGAGATTTTGACTGTTGCTGAGGTTCAGAGTATTGCTGGTCATAGTAATAGTCAGACTACGGATAAGTATATTCATGTTGATCGTGAGCGTATGAAGAATAAGTTGAAAGTTAGTTTAAAGGATTCTTATTAGTTTTTTTCTTATTTTTTTGTAGAGTTTTATATTTTTCTTTGGTTTGATGTATATGTAGTTGTTGGTTTTTCTTGTTTTTTCTTATTTTTTTAAAGTACTACTTTTATTTATTTTAGTATTATTTTTTTATTACTTATAAGTTTTTTAGTATTACAATTAAAAGTATTACTTTTAATCAAATTAGTAATAAAGTATTACTTTTAGATAAATTAGTAATACTTTTATAAATTTTAAAAAAGTATTACTAAAAATTAAAATAGTAATACTAAAAATAAAATATTACTTTTTCTAAAAAAAGTATTACTAATTAAGCATACTTCATAATATTTTGCCAAACCTCAAAAAAATAATAAAAATAAAGAATAAAGTATTATTTTTAGTATTTTTTAAAGAAAAAACAAACAAAATAAGCAATTAAATATATATGCAACTATATAAAAATAATAATTTTAACAAAAAATAAAGAAAAAATCATAAAATTCAAACAAAAAGTATGAAAACAAAGAAAACTGAACAAAATAACAAACCTTAACTAGACAACCTCTTAAGACTATAAACACAAATAGGTAAAGCAAGCAAAGTAATCAAAGAAGAAACAAAAAATATCAACCAATAACCACCACCAACAACTACAAAAAACCCCAATAAAGCAGGCCCAAAACCCATAGTCGCATCACAAAAAATATAAAAAGTAGAAATAGCATAAGGTCTACGCTCTTCAGTAGAATTCAAAGAAACAATAGTATTACATGCAGAATTCAAAGTACCAAAACCAAGAGCCGCACAAACTGCACAAATACACACAGTAAAAACATTAGGAAATACAGCAATTAAAAAAAGACCAAGAGCCTGAGCCACAATACCAACAACACAAATCAGCATATCACCATTTCTATCCTGAATCTTACCTGCAATAGGCCTACTTAACAATAAAACAACAGAATAAATAATAAAAAACCAAGAAAAAGCACCAGTCAAATCAACTTCAACAGCATATAACCTATAAAAAGACAAAATAGAAACATAACCCAAACTAGTCAAAGCAGTAAACAAAGAAACAGGAATAGCCTTAAACTCAAAAACCTTCTCAAGACCACTAAAATTATCTTCACACTTTTCAACACGATTTTTCTGATACTTATTAATATCAATTAATGATATAGCAACAAGAGCAATACCTGAAAACAACGCAGCAGCTAAAAAACACCCATCAGATCCAACAGTATCATAAAGAATGCCTCCAATATAAGGACCTAAACCAACTGCTAATGTAGTTCCAAGCATAAAATATCCAAAAGCTTCACCATATCTCTTTTTAGGAAGTACAGCACTTCCAATAGTAATAATTGCATTAGCCGTAGCTCCAAAACCAATACCATGAATAAATCTAACAATTAAAAGCAAATAAACATTATCAACACATAAATATAGCAAACATGAGATAAAATGAATACTCATAAAAATTAATGCAATCTTCCTCCAACCCTTCTTATTTAAAGCATTACCAGAATATATTCTAGAACATAAACCGCCAAAAATATAAATTCCAGAAACCAAACCCGCAATAGTTGCAGAAGAACCCATTGATGTAGCATACTCAGTCACAGTAGACATAAGAGCATACATAACAAGAGCTGAAAAAAGCAATGCTATAAAAACTAGAAAAAAAGACTTTGTAAATATTTTATTTTCACTATTATCATTCATTAAAATCTAGTATATCAATTTAAATATTTAACATTTTTCAAAAAAAAAAGTTTTAAAAAATAATAAATCTACAAAATGGATAGAAAATAGGAATTGGATGATATGTAACAAAAATATACTCAAAAAAGATTATTACATAATGTTAGATATGAATATTTAGTATTTATGATTAGATTAGTGAAAATGTTGTCAATGGTAAAAAAATAACATTTCCTTCTTTTTTTATATTAGAAGTCTTATTTGATATAACAATACCATAATCAGCACCATAACGATTAATAGCACTCTTAATTTGTTTTTTATTTTTATTACCTTTACCTACTTCAATTGGAATGTTTTTTCCAGATAAAGTATTTACAATAAAATCAACATTATTATCTTCTTTAGTATCATAATATATTCCAAAAGTATCGTTTTTTTCTTTTTTAAGTTTAAATAATGTTGATGCAACCAAATCTTCTGCCAGATAACCAATATGTTCCATAGAATTTCTAGAAGCTAATCCAGAATTTAAACATATTGAAGACTTTATTTGAGTTGAAGTGAAATAATATTTATAAGTTTTCCTTTCACGTTTAGCTATAGATCCATAAATTCCAATATTAAAAATAACATTAGTTTGTTTTAAAGAGAATAATAAATCATTTACAGTTTTTTTAGAAATATCTAATATATTAGCTATTTTTGTTAAAGATATATCTCCAGGTTTCTGTATTGCAAGTATATTTAATATAGAATGTGCTAGTTGAATATTTTTCTTATTAAAATTAGAAATATTCACCATATCTTTCTCGATTATTTCATCTTTATTCTCTAAGGTTAATTGTATTGCATATTCCTTTTGAGAATTTAATGTAGATGGAAAGTTACCAAATTGTATATAATCTTCCCATTCTTTTTTAGTTTCCCTTTGTAATTTTGTGAAATTATTTAAAAGTATATTTTTTTCTATTTTTCCATATCCTTCTATTTCGCCTTTAAATAAAACATTGCTGAATTCATCTTTTAAATTTGTTGGAAATTCTTGATTATATTTTAAATTCAGATATTGTGAGAAGTTTAATGGACGAATTTCTTTTTTTATGGAACGTCTGCTTGTAACATTAGTTTTATTTAATGTTAAAGTATCAGAGCCAGTAAATATTAAAAATACATTTGTTGTTTCATCAAATATTATTTTACCTACCGTATCCCAGTTATCTGCATATTGTGTTTCGTCAACAAATATGAATATGCGTTCATCTTTTAAATAATATTCTTCGTTAATGTCTTTTATAAAAATGTCTAGATAATTGAGTAAATTGAATGGGGTAAAATCTTTTAATCTTTCTAAATCTAAGTAAAGTATGAGATTATTGGGGATATTTAATTCGCTGCTTAAGTATTCATATAATTGATATAGGATAGTTGTTTTTCCAACTCCTCTAAGTCCAGTCATTATAAATAATCTGTTATTTGTATCTTCTTTTAGAAAATTGTCAATTTCATTTTTAAAATAGTAATATTCATTTTTTTTATTTAATTGTTTATTATTTGGCCTTAATTTTTTGTTTATTATTTTTGGAGTTGTTTTTAAAGTGTTTAATATGTATTCGTTTATTTGGTAATTTTCCATGACACTCACTTTTTAGTATATTTTTTTATATGTGTTTATTTTATTAGTACAACCTTTATAAATATATGTTTATTTTATTAGTACAATATTTATATATATGTGTTTATTTTATTAGTACAATCATAAAATTTAATTATATTATAAGTTAAATCCAAAAAAAAGTATTATAACAAGTTTACTGGAGCAAACATAATAATATTAGATAATAAAATATTAAAAAATATTAAAAATTATAATTGTTTGTTTAAATTAAAAATAACTACAAATAAATACAACCCGTAATTGGAGATATGTTAATAACAATAGACGAAAATAATTTAATTGTATTATAATTTAAAAATCAAAAATATTATAAAGAGGATATATACTTTTTTCTCTAAAAAACTGATAAAATTAAATCAAATATTCCAAACTTTACATTAAATACACTTTAACAAACAAATTTCAAAATAAAGAAATTTAAATAAAAAAATGTTTCTGTTTATTCCTATAAAAAAAATATAAAAAGAAGCAAATCAAGTTTGCCTCATAATTTTATTCCAAAAATTAACAATACCTAAAGGAAATCCAAAGATTTAAGATAAGTAATAAGACGTTTTAAATAATCCATATCACTTTGAGGCCAATAGAAACCTAATGCATTAAGAATATTGGAAGTTTGATTAACTTCAACACTAGCTTCAACTTCCTCCCCTTCCTCAAAGTCACCAGTATATAAATCACTAGTTATTAAACCTTGAATACTTTCATCCATATTATCTTGAACTACCATAGCAAATTCTTCAACTGAAACCGCACTTATATCATAATCAAATGAATTTAGAACATTTATAATATTACTCATATAAATTATGTTATTATTCTGACAATGGAATACTCTACATTCTTTTGGAGTTTTACACAACTTCAATATAGCTCTTGCAGTATAATCAATTGGACTCATTTCCACTTCATCAACATACATATCATAAGGAATTGCTTCAATATTTGCAATAGCTTTTACTGAATTCAAGAATGCATTAGTATCATAATTTCTTTGGAATTTACCATCATCATAACGGCTCATAAGGTTTCCAACTCTCATAATCTTAGTATTTAAACCTTTAACTCCAGCTTCAAGAACCATTCTTTCTGCTAAAAATTTACTATTAAGATACTTATTAGTTAACTCTTGACCATAGTAAAGTAATTTCTCATCTCCAACAATATCTTTTTCTATTTCACTAGAATCTCCTTCATTCATTAAGACACTAGTTGTTGATATTTGTATGTATTTAAGATTATTATGCTCTGCAAATTTAAGCCCATTAATAACACCATCAACATTTACTTTAAATATGTAATCATCATAAGTATAATGTTTTACAATAGCTGCAGAATTAATAATTGTAGATATATCATAATTAGAGAATTTGTTAAAGTCATCAATTTCAGTAACATCTCCTTCAACAAGTATTATTCTAGAACCTATTAAATCAGTATATTTTCCATCAAAGTAGAAATCTAAGAGGTCTTTTAAACGTTCTTCACATGATTCAAATGATCCTTTTCTCACCATACAATAAACAATTCCATCATAATCTTTAAGATATTCACTTAAAATATGTATTCCAAGGAATCCTGTCACTCCAGTTAATAAAATATTACCTAGTTCTTCCTGTTCTCCTTCAAAGAAGTTTTGCACAGTATTTTCTTCTAAAAGATTATTAATATCAGAGTAATCATAGTCTTTGATTATATCTATATTTACATCTATTGTGTTATTTTCTCCAGATAATAATTGAGCTAATTCTCTTGGAGTTTGATTATTAAATATATCTTCATATTGTACTTTATAGTCCCGTTTTAGTAATTCAACAATTAATTTTGATGCTACCAGTGATGTTCCACCAATTTCAAAGAAATTATCTGTTGCTCCAACTGTTTCTATTTTTAGTATACTTGAAAATATTGCACAGATTAATTGTTCTAATTTATTTTCAGGAGCAACATATGTTAACTCTAGTTTTGGTTCTGGTAATTTTTTAGTATCTATTTTTCCATTTGGTGTTTGTGGTAATTCATCTAACTGTGTGAATACTGTTGGAATCATGTATTTTGTTAATTTACTGCGTAAAAATTCTTTTAAATCATCTATGTTAATATCTTCATCTGCTGTGAAATATGCACATAGGTGGTCGTTGTTGTTTATTTCTTTAATTACTACTGTACATTGTTTTATGGTGTTGTATTTGTTTATGTTATTTTCTATTTCTTCTATTTCTATTCTTAATCCTCTTAGTTTAATTTGGTTGTCTATTCTTCCTTTAATATCAATTTCACCATTTGGTAATTCTATTGCATAGTCACCACTTTTGTAGAATGGAATATTGTCTATTGTTAAGAATACTTCTTCTGTTTTTTCTGGCATGTTGTAGTATCCTTTTCCTACACCTGTTCCTCCAATGTATAATTCTCCCATAACACCGGCAGGCACTGGATTTCCATCAATATCTCTTACATCAGTAATATAATTTTGTAATGCTTTACCAATAGTTACATTATCAGGATCTGTTATTTCTTTATAATTGGATGCAATTGTTGCTTCAGTTGGACCATAACTATTATAAACTTTAGCATCAGTGTATTTTCGCAATTCAACAAATGCCTTTGTAGAGAACTGCTCACCACCCATAATAATACATTTAACATCCTTCAAAGTACTGCAAAAATCATCAAACTCTAAATAAGATAAAAGTCTTGAAGGAGTAAACTCCATAACCTCAGGCTTATACTCCTGTATTAATTTTGTAAGATCAACAATATCTTTAATTTGATTATCATTTGCAAATATAATTTTAATTCCATTAGTAAGACCTGTAAGTAAATCTTCCAAAGATGTATCAAAAGCAATAGTGGCAATACTCAAAAGATTACTGTAATTTGCTTTTGGATTAGCCTCTACTTCATTACATGCATTTTCATGACCTATCATCACACCTTTAGGTTTTCCAGTAGAACCAGAAGTATAAATCATATAAGCCAAATCATCACCATTAACATATACCTTTGGATTGTCAGTATTTTCTTCTTTAAGAAGTTCATCTACACTTATCAATGCATCAGATGTTTCTGTACTTATAATGTAGTCTGCTTGACTGTTTTCATAAATGTATTTTATACGTTCTGCAGGATAATCTATATCTATTGGTATAAATGCACATCCTGCTTTAAGCACTCCAAGTATTGTTGCTATTAGTTTATGTGTTCTTGGAAGCATTATGAGAATGTTACTTCCTTTTTCAACTCCTTTATTTATAAGTGCATTTGCTATTTGATTTGCTTTTTCGTTAAGTTCATTGTATGTTAATGTTTCATCACTTACAAGTGCAATTTCATCAGGTTTTAATGAAACTTGTTGTTCAAAACGATTATGAAGTACTGGATTTTCAAGTGGAGTTAATTCTGGAAGTTCATCAAATTGGATTGATTCCATATCAGATAAGTTTATTTTATCTAAATCATTAACGAACATTTGGATTAAAATGTATTTAAATGAATATAAGAATTTTTCAATGTATTCCTCAGTGTATAAATGATCATTATAATCAATAGTAAATGTTATTTTATCTCCGTTATCTACAATACTTAGTGTAGTTTTATATTCAATCTCTGCAATTTCAGAACCTGTTAAACCTTGGATTTCATATTCTTTATTATTAATTTCAAAGGTATCTCCACCTATTTCTTCATCAAAGGTGTAGAAGAATTCTGGTTTTAGTTGATATTCTTCTGCAATTTTAGTATATGGATATATACTGTGTTGCATTGTTTCTTTCCAATTTTTATCAACAATTTTAATTAAATCTTCGATATTTAAATCCCTATCTTCATTGTTGAATATCATTGGTAAGGTTTTAACTAAAAATCCTTGAGTGTTGAAGAGATTTGAATTAGATCTACCATTATATATTGTTGTCATTAGTGTTTTATCTGAAAATGTGAATTTATTAAGTGCTATTATAGTTACTGTTGTAAATAATATGTTTGAACTTATTGCATGATCTTGACAGAAGTCTTTAACAAATAGTGAATCAAAGCTATCACTAACAGTTTTTATTTTTCCATCATCAGGATTTCCATTTAAATTTGGTGTTAGTATAGTTGATTCTGCATTTTCATTTAATTTATCCTTGAAGAATTTTTCAGCTTCTTTGAATTTTGGATTATTTTCTTGTCTTTCTTCTATAAGGCTATATACATATCCATTGACTTTTTCTTTTTCTATTGGTCTGTTTTGGTAGATATTAGCTATTTCCATGAATATGTTTCCAAGTGATACTGCATCAGTTATTATGTGGTGGAAATCAGAAAATAGAATTATTTCATCTGTTGTTTCATATATTTTGAATCTGAATAATTGGCTATCTTCTAAATTGAATGGTTTTACATTTTCTTTGTTTATTTCTTCATCACTTATTTTATCTGTTTGTATTATTGGAATATCGTCTAATCTTCTATTGTCTTTTCGTTTTTGTTTAATTTCTCCATCTTCTGTTGTGATTATTCTTACTTTAAGGTAAGGGTGTGCTTCAATAGTTCGTATGATTGATTCTTTTAATCTGTATGGATTTATATCCTTATCAAATCGTATGACTGATGGGATTGTGTATTTTATCTCTCCTGGGTTTTGCATACATTCATAGTATATTCCTATTTGATTTTCGGTTAATGGATAGTATTCTATTTCTTTGGATTCTTCAATAAGTGTATCTATGTCAAGTTCATCTTTAGGATTGTTTTCAACTTCTTTTGCGAAGCTTTTGACTGTAGGATTGTTAAATAAAACTACTATATCTATATTTGCATCTAATTCTTTATAGATTAGGCTGTTTAATTTCATTAATGTTAATGATGTGAATCCTAATGTGTATAAGTCGTCTGTTGTTCCGAAATCGTTTGTGTTTATTAGTGATGCTGCAAGTTCTAATATTTTTTCTTCTATTTCGTTTTCTGGTTTAACATTTTCTAATTCTAGTTTTGGTTCTGGTAGGTTTTTAACATCGGTTTTTCCATTTGGTGTTTGTGGCATAACATCCAATTGCATAAATACTGTTGGAACCATGTATTTGGTTAGTTTGTTTTTTAGGAATCGTTTTAATAGTTTTGTGTCTATTTCTGTTTCTGCTGTGAAATATGCACATAGGTGGTCGTTGTTGGTTATTTCTTTAATTACTACTGTACATTGTTTTATGGTGTTGTATTTGTTTATGTTATTTTCTATTTCTTCTATTTCTATTCTTAATCCTCTTAGTTTAATTTGGTTGTCTATTCTTCCTTTAATATCAATTTCACCATTTG
>CAZJLS010000060.1:0-11209 GCA_964547125.1 uncultured Methanobacteriaceae archaeon
TCTATTTTGCATCTTCCTACTATGGATTCTCTTGTTTTTCCGTTTTTATCTACTACTAGTACTGAGTCTCCTGCTTCTAGTTCTGATAGGTATCGTGTTTTGTTTCCTGGTACCATTATGTATGCTTGTACTGGTCCTGCATTTACTCTAAATGGTCTTGATGCTACGTATTCACTTTCTAGTGATTCACTGTGTACTAGAAACATTGCTTTGCTGTATGATCCTATTAGCATTCCTTCGCCTGGTACCATCATGCTTGTTGTGTCTATGCATACTCTGTCGCCAGTTCCTAGTGGTTTTATGTTTGTTATTGTTGCTTCTTTTAGTTGGTAGGATTCGTGTGAGATGTTTTCTATGAGGTTTGCCATTTCTTTTATTTGTTGGAAGTTTTTTGGTTCGAATATTACTCCATCAGTTCCTACTTCTAGTGTTTCTAGTGCGACTTTTGCTTCTTCGACTGTGGATACTGCTGCGACTATTTTAACATCTTCGGATTGTAGTCCTGCTATTATGTTTTCTAGTGGAATTACTGTCCAGTCTTCAGATAATAGTATTAGGTAGTCTACTACTTTTCCTAATTCTGATGCGAGTTGTTCGTGTTTTTTGTCTGTTATGATTACAAATGCGGCTACTGTTTCTCCGTTGTTTTTGTGTTTTTTTGCAATTTTTAAATCGTTTGATTTTTGTATTTTGTTTGGTAAATCTTGGGTGTTGTCTCCTTCCCCATTGATTCCTACTAAAAATATATCTGCATTTTTGTTGTTTGCTATTGTTGTTAGGTTTGCTAGTTTGTTTATTTTGTCTAGTTCGTTGTTTGTGTCTAGTATTGTGTCTATTCCTGATTCTAGTGCCATGGTTATTAAGTCTTTTTTGTCATCCCATGGTGTGTCTGGTGAGATTATGCATGCGAATTTGTTTTCCATTTTCATTACCTTTTTTTATTCTTCTGGTGTTCCTTCTAGTATTTTTAATGCGTCTTCTACTTCTGCATTATTGTGCACTATTTCGGATATTGCTTTGGTTATTGTTTGTGGGTTTTCTGATTGGAAGATGTTTCTTCCGAATGCTACTCCTGCTCCACCTACTTCTACTGATTCTTTTGCCATTTCTAGTAGTTCTCTGTTGGTGTCTACTTTTGGTCCTCCAGCTATTACTACTGGTACTAGTGCTCCTTCTACTACTTCTTCGAAGCTTGCTGGGTCTCCGGTGTAGTTTGTTTTTACTATGTCTACTCCGAGTTCGCTTCCTACTCTTGCAGCGTGTTTTACTAGTTCTACATCTAATTCGTTTTGTATTTTTTGTCCTCTTGGGTACATCATTGCAAGTAGTGGTATTCCCCATTGGCTACAGGTTTCAGATATTTCTCCTAGTTCTTTTAGCATTTGTGGTTCTGTTTTTGATCCTATGTTTACATGTACACTTACTGCGTCTGCTCCTAGTTGTATTGCTTTTTCTACTGTTGTTACTAGTATTTTGTTGTTTGGATCGGGGCTTAGGCTGGTACTTGCGCTTAAGTGGATTATTAATCCTAAATCGCTACCGTATCCTCTGTGTCCGCTGGATACTATTCCTTTGTGCATTAAGACTGCATTTGCTCCTCCTTTGGATATTTGTTCAATTGTTTCATCGATTTTAACTATTCCTTTTATTGGTCCAGAGGATACTCCATGGTCCATTGGTGCTATTACGCTTCTTTTTGTTTTTCTGTCTATTATTCTTTCTAATCTTATTTTTTTACCTATCATATTTTTTTCTCTCCCTTTTTTTTATTATGATTTTTTTGTGATTATTTAATTAAAAATTAAAAAAAATATTTTTATAAAAAAGTTTCAATGTATAAAAAATGTACATTATATTATTGTTAAATTATGAAAAATATTAGTGAAATGACGAGTAGCAGAGCTACCCATAAAAATTAAATTCATAATATCTATAACTAAAATCATATTTAAAAAAAGATTCACTATCCATATTAAGACTATTTACACTAGGTTTAATGAAAATATTAGTTAAAATATCTTTATTTTCGATATTTTGGTTTGAAATATTATTATTTTTTATATGATTTTCTGTATTTAACATATAAATAGTCACCAAATTATGAATAATTAATTAAGTTTATAAATGTACTTTATTGTTCATCTATATATAAATGTTTTTAAATAAAATCTTCTAATATTAAATACGATTTTCTATCTTATAATATATTGATTAGGATTTAAAAAGTCATCTAAAAAGTTTAGTAATTCTTCAAAATACTCATATTCAATAAACTCTTTTGAATCTAAAAAGTCATTCAATTGTATTAATTTACTTTGATTTATTAAATTGTTTGTTAAATTTTTACCTGTTTTGATTTTATGAATATTTTCTTTAGTTAAAACACTAGATATATATTCTTCAGGTGTTCTGAATTCTCTAGGCAAATTAAATACTAAATAATCATCTAGAATATACATATTTTTGTCAGGATGTGCATTTTTGAAATTATTACATGCCTTTTGAGTCCATATTTTTGGTCCTTTTTGTATTTTATATTTTGTTTGAGTGTAAACATTTAATTCTATTATGAAAAATGCATATTTTTCATCATCACTCCAGTAGTCTGTTTTGAATGTTTTGAAGTCTTCTTTTTCTAGTTTTGTTTTGATTGATTCTAGTGTTTTTTTAAGTTGTGGATATAGACTGTCTGGAGGTATTTCAGGTATTTTGAATTTTAAAACTAAAGTGTGGTTTTCACGGTTTTTAAATTGTTTTATTATGTCTTCTTTGTTTATTTTTTCTTTTTTTAATTTGTAGAAGTATGATAGTTTTTTGTTTTCATCTGTTTCTTTTAGATAGTTTCTTGAGGCCATTATGAAATCTATCATTTTTTCTAGAGTTAGTGCTGCACCTACATTTCTGTTTTCATCTGTTGGATCTATTGCTATTAGTGGGTCTTTGAAATTTTTACTTGTATTGTATTTTTCTAAGTCTATTATTGTTCCATATTTCCAGTTTTGACTGTTTTTTAGTGTGTTTTCAAAGGTTCCGTATTTCAGTATTAAAATTTCACATAGGTATCCTGCAAATCCTCCTGTTTTGAATTCTGAACCGTATGTTCCTATTTTGTCCATGAATCTTTTAAGTAGGAGTACTTCTTTTTTTTGTTTTTCTTTTAGGTTTGCTTTGATGTATTTTGTGTGTAGTATTGTTCTATCTACTGCTGATTTTAGTTCAATTGCATCTTTTATATTGTAGCATGGTACAAAGTCTATTTCGTAGCTTTCTATTATTCCTGTTAGGTATGGGTGTGATGCATAGTGTTCTTCGCTTTTTCCTTTGAATTCTTTAATACATTCGTATGCTATTTCTAATCCGTATTTTTTTAGTTGTTTTTCGTTTGTGTTTAGTGGGAATCTTATGAATATGTCTATATCTGATTTTCCACTTAGGAATGTTTCTTTTGCAACTGATCCTACTATGCTTGCTTTTGCGTTTATGTTTTTTTCTTTTATTATGTGGTTTAGTTTGTTTATTATTTTTGCAACTATTTGGTTTATTTTGTCTTTTTCTTTTTGATTTGGTTGTATTTCTTGTAGTATTGTATTGTAATTCATTATTTCTTTATTCCTGTTCTTTTTTTATTCTTTTCTTTCGTATACGAATTTTGGTACTGCTGATTTTAGTGGGTCGAATGTTTCTCTGTTTTTCACTTCCATACATTTCATACTTACTTTGGAGTGTAGGCTGCTTGGTAGTCTTAGTATTCTTTTTAAATCTATACTTACTTTTGCATCGATTGTTGCTAGGTTTAGTTTGGCTAGTCCTTCTTGTAGATTGTTGTATCTTCTTGGACCTATGTTTGCTTTGAATACTCCCCATCCTTCGTTTTTTATTTGGTCTCTGTTTTTGATTATGTCTTTTAGTAGTTTTTTGTTTATTCCATCTATTTCTTCGTTTCCTGTTAAGTGCATTATATCATATTCTAGTCTTTTTGTGAATATTTTTGGGTATCCTATTGGTATTCTGAAGTGTGGCATGATTTCTGATTTTGTTGCTCCAGGGAATTTGTAATCAGGCACTATTGCTCCTGCTGTGTATTTTAGAACTTCGCTTCTGAGGTTGCTGTCTGCAGTTACCATGTTTTCGTCTAGTATTCGTATGTGGTATCCTCTGCCTGAGTATATTAAGTGTATGTTTTTTAGTCCTAAATCTGATTTTAATGTGTCTATGAGATTGTTTACTATTTCTAGTGCTTCTGATAAACATGTTTCACATACATTGTCACAGTTGCATGATCTTATTGGTAAGTCTTTTGCATCTACATCGAATACATATTCTGCTTTGTTCCATCCTTCTCTTCTTCTTGGTTCGTTGTAGTATGCTACACTTACATATGATGCGAATGGTGCTTTTGCTCGAAGGTATCTTCTTAGTGATTGTGGTCCTTTGAATGAGTTGTAACGGTCATTTGGTCCTGTTCCATTGTGGTCGAATCCGAATTCTTTTTTTTGTATTTCTTCGGTTATGAATTCTGGAACGTCTTTTATTGACCATTCTTCTCTGTAGTATCTTCTTCTTTCTTGTAGTGATGATTTGCCAAACATTATAAATCTTATTTTTTATTCTTTTTTCTCTGTTTTTCCTTCTCTTATTGCTCTGTTTCTTTTGATTCCATAACAACTTAGAGGGTTGTTTATTTTTTTACAGTCTTTGTCGGGATGACATAGATTTGGAAGGTGCATTTTTATTTTGTCACAACTCATTGGTGTGTACCATTTTGTTTCTCCTTCGTTTTCTAGGTTTATTGTTTCATGCATTCCAAATCCTAGTTTTGATATTATATTTATTTTTTCTTGTGGTTGATCTTCGAATAGTGGAGGTGTACAGTTGTCTGCTGCTTCAAATATTAGTGGAAGTATTTCATTTTCTGTTATTTTTAGGTTTTTATCTATGTCTGATACTTTTACTGTTCCATCTGAGCCGAATATTCCTGGATATAGTCGTGCGTATGATACGAAGCTTGTTAAGAGTAGTACTATTGCATCATTTCTTCCTCCAGATGAGACTCCGCTAACTGTTTCGGATATGCATGGTGGGAATGCTTCTCTTATTAGTTTTCCTATTTCATATGATCCTGCGTTTGCATAGAATGAGCTGTATTTGCTCATTTCTTCGTTTATTAGTTTTTCTAAATCATTTCCTAGGTTTTCTATGTTTTTATGTATTGTTATTATTGATGATTTTTCTTTGATATTTTCTATGTATTTTTGTGAATTTTGCATTATGATTAGTGAGATTATTTCTTCTTTTAATTTGTCTCCAACTAGTAGGTTGTACATTACTTCAGGTCTTCTGTCTAGTTTGTCCTGGTAGAGATATTCAAATTCTGCTTCGTCGAGTACTAATTCTCCTTCATTTAAAAGTAGTTCTGTTAGTGATAGTTTTCTTGTTCCTATGATGTCTTTTAGTGTTGTCCAGTTGACTCCTGTGCTTATTTCTAATTGATCAAGCATTGTGTTTATTATATCTGGTCTTTCAGAGTCTGATAGTCTGTTTATCCTATCTAGTATTATTTGTTTTTGTGAGTCTATGAATAGTTTTGTTTCTCTGCTTGTTGTGTTGAATTTAATTGCTATTGCTTGTGCTAGCATGTGGAAGCAGATGACATCATATTCCATTATTTCTGGGTTGAAAAGGTATAAGAAATCTCTTTGTTCAAATTTTTTGTTGTTTGTTCTTTCAATATACCATTTGATTCTTTTTAATGCTAAATCTTTTAATGATTTAGGTACGATATTTCCATCTATATTTTGACTTGGAATATGATTTATTATGTCGATTAGGTCGTTGTTTGTTTTCTCTAAATTGTCAAGATTGCTTTTTGTAGATACAATTTTTTGGCTTTCTTGTGCTAGTGGGTTTATGTATGGTATTAGAGTCATTGTTTTATTTTTTTGCTTGTCTGTATTCGTGTGTGAATTTTGAGTCGTATAGTTTTGATTCTTTGAATGTTTCGTTTCTTAAGACATTGCTCACTATTATCATTGCTGTTTTTGTTATGTTTGCTTTTTTAACTTTTTCAGCTATGTTTTCTAGTGTTCCTTCTACTATTTCTTGGTCTGGCCATGATGCTTTTTTAACTACTGCTACAGGTGTTTCTTTTGGATATTCTTTAGTTAATTCTTCAACTACTTCATCAATCATTCCCACTCCTAAGAATATGCACATTGTTGCATTGTGTGTTGCTAGGCTTTTTAATGATTCTTTTTTTGGTTTTGGTGTTCTTCCTTCTGGTCTTGTGATTATTACTGTTTGTGATATTTCAGGTAATGTTAGTTCTGTTTCTAGTGCTGCTGCTGATGCGAATACTGAGCTTACTCCAGGTATTAGTTCGTATTTGATGTTTTTGTGTTTTAGTATTCTGATTTGTTCTGCTATTGCACCGTATATGCTTGGGTCTCCTGTGTGTACTCTTGCTACGGTTTTTCCTTGAGAGGTGTATTTTTCCATTATTTCCAATATTTCATCTAGGTTTAGTTCTGCACTATTATATACTTTTGCTTCTTCTTTTCTATTGTGCAGTACATCTTTATTTACAAGCGAACCAGCATATATTATGCAATCTGCATTTTCTATTGCTTTATATCCTCTAACTGTTATTAAATCAGGTGCTCCAGGACCTGCTCCTATAAATATTACTTTACCATCCATATTCTTAATCAACCTATTATTTTTATAAAAATATTTAATATAAAGTTTAATTATGTTTTTATTAATTTTTCATTATTAATAAAATTAAAAAAAAGTGAGATTCTAAAAAAAATATGTTTTATTTTGTTTTAAAAAAAGTAAAAAGTAAGAAATAGATTATATTTTTTTAATTTTATTTATTCCATGGTTCTTACACCAAGAATATCAATAATCTTTTCTTGTAATTGGATAAATTCTACTGATTCTCTTTTTCTAGGACGTTCTAAATCAACATCAAATATTTCTTTAATTCTACCTGGGTCTCTGTCCATGATAACAATTTTATCTGCAAGGAAAACTGCTTCGTCAACATCGTGTGTTACAAAAACTATTGTTGGTCCGAATTTTTTCCATACTCCAATTAATTGTTCTTGTAGATTGTGTCTTGTTAAAACATCTAATGCTGAGAATGGTTCATCCATTAGTTGTACTGGAGTGTGATTTAGTAGTGTTCTTACGATAGCTACTCTTTGTTTCATACCTCCAGATAATTGATGTGGGTAACTGTCAACAAAGTCTTCTAAACCTACACTTTGAAGATAGTTTTTAGCATATTCTATGTTTTCTTCTTTTTTATCTGGATTTGCTATGTTTAAACCGAATAATACATTATCTAATACTGTCATCCATGGGAAAAGTGAGTATTGTTGGAATATGAATCCTCTATCACTTGATGGTCCTTTGACTAATCCATTATCATCTGTAACTTCACCAGTATCAGCTTCATCTAATCCTGCAATTATTCTGAGTAATGTTGTTTTACCACATCCAGAAGGTCCAAGTAAACATACGAATTCTTTATCTTCAATATCTAAATCAATATTTTCTAAAACACTGAGTTTATCATCATTTTTTTGTTTGAATGATTTAGAAACATTTTTTATATTAATTGCCACTTTTTTTATCCTCCTTTCAATTTTTTTTACCAGAATATTTGTTCTTGCAGTTTTCCAAATATGTAATCTAATACTATACCTATTATTCCAATCATTAACATTCCCACTACAGTTGTACCTGTGTCGAATAAATTAGTTGCGGTTATAATTAGGTATCCTAATCCACTACTTGAACCTATCATTTCTGCTGATATTGTACACATTAATGCTATACTTACTCCTACTTTAACTCCAGATACAATAACTGGTAATGCGGATGGTAGTGTTATTTTATACAATATGTCAGTATTTGATGCTCCAAGTGTTTGGGCTGCTTCTATTAATACTTTTGGTGTTCTTTTAACACCATCTAATGTGTATACTAGTATTGGGAAAACACATCCCATAAATATGATAAATACTGCTGGGACCATTCCTATTCCAAACCATAATATACTGAATGGTATCCATGCTATTGGAGGTATTGGTCTTAATACGCTGATTACAACATTACAAAATCTTTCTAGGGTTTTGAAACTTCCGAGAAGTATACCTAATGGAATTCCTACTACTGCTGCTAATCCTAGACCTAAGAATACTTTAAATATTGTGTTTATGGTGTCTCTAAATAGTCTTCCACTTAATATGTTTTTATAAGCTGATTGACATACTTCAATAGGTCCTGGTAATCTTGTAGTTGGTATTATTCCTAAAAAGTTTGTTAAAATATACCATACTATAATTATTATTACTGGAAGTATTATAGGGATTAAAATTTTCTTTTTATCCATTGAATCATTTCCAAATTAAAGTAAATTAATATAAGTTAATATTTTATTATATTATAAATTTTATAATTTATCTATTATAAATATTAATTATTTTTTAAAATTTTTAAAGAAAAAATGAGTATTGTTAATTTTTATAAGAATTATAATAGTTTAAAAAAAAATAGAGAATCTAGATTATGAATGTATAATCTAGATTGATGGAGCTCCAGTATCGTAGAAGATTTGAGCTTCGGTTAATTTTTGGTTTAATACACCTAAATCTACTTCTTTTTGCATGAAGTCCATTACACTTTGTTTGTATGAGTCACTTAATCCACTTACGAAGTCAAGTCCTTCTAAGGATAATTCTTCTATAGATAAGTTGGATACAATGTCCTCAGGTAATAATTTAGCTGCTTCTGTTGGGTTGTTTTGTATGAATTCTGTTGCATTGGTGTTTATTGATACAATCTTTTTAAGATCATCTGGGTGATCTTTAATGAAACTGTCACTTGCAACTATTACACAACATGGGTGTTCTGCAATTATGTCTCCAGAGTCTTCTAATATTCTACCATATCCGTTTTCAACTACTGTTGTTGCGAATGGTTCTGGTACAAATATTGCATCTACTTTATTATCTCTTAATGCAGTTACCATGTCTGCAGATTTCATTCCAGATTCTTCAACATCATCAATTGATAATCCGCTTTCATTAAGTGCATAGGATAATAAGAAGTGTTGTATTGATGCTTCACCAAGTGTAGCTACTGTTTTACCTTTTAAGTCTGCTACGGAATTTATGTTAGAGTCTTCACCTACGAGTATTGCACTTCCTTCAAGTTGTGCTCCTGATACTACTTTTATTGGTACTCCATTTTGTATTCCTGATAGTGCTGGTGTTAATCCTAGGTATCCTATATCAACATCTCCACTAGCCATAGCAGTTAACATGTCTCCACCGTTTTTAAATTGTACGGTTTTTACATTTAATCCTTGATTTTTATATTGTTCTTGTGCTTCTGCAACAAATAATGCTGCATCGTGATCTGAAGGTTGGTATCCAATAGTTATTGTTCCATCATCATTATTTGCATATAAGAAATATGCTGCTGCGATAGCGATGATAACAACAACTGCTGCGATAATCCAGATTTTTTTATCCACTTATATCACCAGTTTAAATAATAAATAATTGTTCTTTTTTTATAATGAGTCACGATTTTATATTGAATTTTTATGTTTTTTAATGATTTTTAAAAAATTCTTTTTTTCTCATTATAATATTAATGTAATAAATTTATCCATATATAATTGTTTTTACTTAAATAAAATATGTTATTGTATTAGTTCAAAATATTGTTGTTTTGTTGTTTATTTTTTTTATTTTGTAGCTTTTGTGATTGTATTAGTGCATTTTCTTGGTTTTTCGTTCAAAATCATAAAAAATATAACAATTGTTAAATTAATATAATTAAAAAAACAAAACAATAAACCTCAAAAAATAAAAACAAAGATAAAAACAAAAGAAAAACAAAAAAACAAAAACATTAAAAACTTTAAAACTAAAAAAAAGAAAAACAGAAAAATACCTAATAAACTTACATTAATCCTCTAAAACATCATCATCACTTTGATAAAAATCAGGATTATCTAACAATTTCTCTTTAAACAGTTTAGAAATACGGCTAATACACTGCCTACTATAACCCGTTTCCTCAGATAAAACCTTAACAGTCTTATTCTCCATATTTAACAAAATATACAACATAACCCCTAAAGGTATTTTACTTTTAATAAAAAAAGTACCAGTAAAATCATTAAAATTAGAACCACAATCTTTACAAGAATATCTACGAACACGACCCTGCATACCACGATTATTAATATTATAAGACTTACACTGAGGACAATAAACACCATGCACCCAACGAATACTTCTAAAAATAGCAATAGTTAACTGTTCGTCAGGCATTTCAATATCCGGATTAGAAATATTGAACATAAAAAATCAACAACATTATAATAAATATTAAATTATCATGCACCAATAAGCTTACATTTAAAAAAAATTAATAAAAAAAAGATGAAAAAAAATCTTTTTTTATAACAATTCATCTCTTAAATCAATAGTATCAACTAAATCAGGTCCAGTACTAATAATAGTTACTGGAACACCAGTAGCAGTTTCAACTTCTTGAATAAAATCTTTAGTCTCAGCAGATAAATCACTATAACTTTGAGTACGAGCACAACCAGGATACAAACGATCCACACAAGTTAAAGCAATCTGAGTAGCACCATTAATACGGCAAGATTCCTTAGCCAAGTCAAAGTCAAATAAACCAACTCTACGACGACGACCAGTAACAACTCCATACTCCTCAATACCCAACTCTTCTGCTTTAGATTGTTCAAGCTCAGTTTCAAAAGGTCCCTCACCAACACGAGTAATGTAAGCCTTGAAAACATTGATAACTTCATCAATCTTAGTAGGACCTACACCAACATCTGCTGCAAAAGTACTAGCAGTAGTATCTTTACTAGTTACAAACGGATAAGTACCATAATACAATGATAAACCGAAACCTTGAGAACCTTCAATAAAAACATCCTCACCTTCATCAATACTATCATTACATTCAAGTGAAACATCCATCAAATAATCTTCCAATTCAGGAATATCCTTAGCCATTTTAGCAGTTCTCAAAACACGGTCACTATTAGCAGGACCACAACCAGAACCAGTACTACCAATCTTTTTAAATAAATGATCAGAACCTTTATCACGTTCTTGATGCTCAGGAGTAATAATACTACAACGAGGAT
>CAZJLS010000061.1:0-4502 GCA_964547125.1 uncultured Methanobacteriaceae archaeon
ATTATATCTTTTTGGATTATAATTTTTTTATTATGGGATTTTTATCTTCTGTAGATTTTCTTTTTTAAGTATTTGTACTTTTCGGGTTTTATTTTTTTTAATAATTATTTTTAAATACTAGATTTTACTAATTTATAATTAATTATATTTTAAAGGTTGTGGCCAGTATTATTGATAATAAAAAATTACTTATCCTTTCTTGTGTCTTGATTGTTATTGGTATTAGTTTGTGTTCTTATTCATTATTAACTAATGGTGAGGGAAATAATGTTCAAAACAATACTATTAGTTATCAAGGAATTGTCATTACTATTGAATCTAGTAATATTGAGGTTTTAAAAAATAATGATGAGATTTTTGAAATTATAGATCATGATAATAATACTAAGTATACTTATGAGGTTTGTTCTGGTGATGATTGTGGTACTGTTGCTCAGGGTCTTGTAGTTGGTCATCATGGTGTGGCATTTGATATTGGTAATGGTAATTATATTGTAGGTTATGCAACTCAGCTTGAGGGTAATGATGATGAGAATTTTAATGGTACTTCTTTGATTCTTAAAGCTACAAATGGTACTTTAATTGATTTTTTCGATTTGGTGAATAAGGTTAATTCTAATGTTTAAGTATTATTGAATGTATATTTAGTTTTAATTTTTTCCACTTTTTTTATTTATATCATTTATTTTTAATTTGGCACTTATTTTTTTTAATACTTGTCATGTCTTTTAGTTTTATTTTACTTGTGTATTTATTTTAATAAGATTTTTTAATAAGTGTTTTAAATTCATCAATTGGAAACTTTTCAATATCTTCAGATAATTCAATATTTAAATTATCTAAATTAAATGTAATATTTTCTCCACGATATAATTCAAGATTATCTAGAAATTCATTAAGATTAGTTATTAAATTAATAAGTTCATTTTGATTATTAGGATGCTTTAAAATAAGTTTTGGAATATTTAAATCTTTTATAGTTTTTATTATGAGCTTATGCTCATTAACACAACCACATCCACCAAAAAGAATTAGTTCGTTTAAAATACCATACATTCTTTTATAATTTTTATTACGAACTCCAAGAATTATGCAAGCATCCACTTCTTTAATAATACTATTAAATAATTTAAATCTGCCTTTAACTCCTGATGGAATTTCATCAGAAAAATTATAAATTATATTATTTTCTTTTAAAATTGAAGGTAAATTTATTTTATCTTCATCCCAAAAACCGTCTTCAGCAGTTCTTTTTGAAAAATTTGATGGTGAGATATAAGTATGTCCTTTTTTTACTATGAAATTAATTATAATCATTGCACCATCAGGTATAACAGCTATTTTCAATTAGATTTCATCTCCAATTTTTAAGTTTTATTTATATTATATTTTTATTTTCCTTATTAAAAATTTCAATATTCATTATTATTAGATTTTTAATTTAATTCCATGTTTATGCTTTAAAATTTACTAAACTAAGTTAAGAAAACCTTTAAAAAGAATAAAATAGTTAAATATTCTATATTAGAAACAAAAAAAATAAAATTTAAACATAAAAGATGTGTAAAAAAATATGAATACTGATAATGGTAAAACAACTTTAATAATTTTTATAATAGCTGCTGCACTATTAAGTGCCGCTCAAAGTATTGTTACAACTGGCCTTACAGGAATCATGGGTGATTTTAGAATATCACCAACAACAGTACAATGGATTTACTCTTCATTTTTACTAGTTCTTGGAGTTATGATTCCAATATCTGCATTTATAGTTCGTAGATTCAAAATTAAAAATGTTTTAATATCTGCATTAATACTATTCTTACTAGGATCTATACTTGCAGTTATAAGTCCAAACATCGAAGTTCTAATACTATCACGAGTAATACAAGCTGTAGGTTCAGGTATTCTATTACCAATCACTCAAATTGTCTTATTTAAAATAATACCTGAAGAAAAATGGCAAATATATATGGGTTTATTTGGTTTTATTATAGGTATAGCACCTGCAATAGCACCTACACTAGGAGGATATATTATAGACTCAACAGGATGGAGATCCATATTCTTAATATTTGCAGTAATTACTCTAATCTTAATTCTAATATCATTTATTGTTGTTAAATTAGAATTTGAAACAGAAGATTATCCATTAGATCTTTTATCACTTGCATTATGTGTTCTTGCATGTGTAGGTATAATGCTTGGTTTCTCAAATATTGCAGCAAATGGCTTTGACTTTATATATGTAATTCTACCAATACTTATAGGTGTCATAAGTTCTATCCTATTTGTAAGACGTGAATTAAGAGTTGATAAACCATTATTGGATTTAAGAGTTCTTAAAAGCAAATACTTCTTCTTTGGAACATTATTCTCAGCAATACTGTACTTCACAATGTGTGGTTTAAATGTTATAATGCCATTATTTGTTCAAAGTGTAGCATTACATTCTGCAACAATATCTGGTTTAGTTCTACTTCCAGCAACTTTAGTCATGATTATTTTCAACTTTGTAGGACCATTACTTGCAAGTAAAATAGGAGTTCGTAAAGTTTTAATCTTATCTTGTATATTCTCAATAGTAGGATATTTAGTTATGATGACATATAATGCACAAACTAGTATTGAATATATGATAATAACCCAAATACTAAGAGCAGTAGGTGCAGGTTTAGGTTTAATGCCTGCAGTAACATGGACAATAAGTGCAGTATCTGGTGATGTTGAAGATGCAACAGCTATCAATAATACAGTAAGACAAATTATCGGAGCTATTGGTTCTGCAGTGGCAGTCGTTCTAATGGCAATATTTGCAGGAGGCACTGTTGCAAATAATCAAGTATCTGTAAATGCATTTGGCGAAACATCATTAGTACTTGCAATATTATCTGTAATTTCATTAGTAATTGTAATATTATATGTTAAAGATAAACTAAATCCTGAAGAAAAAATTTAAATACTAGAATATTTAATTATAAATTTTAAGGTGATAAAAAATGACAGAACTTGAAAAAAATATTACCGAAAAACTAAGCAACATCTTTAAAGATGAATTTGGAGAAGATTTTGAATTAAACTACAATATTACTGATGAAAAAATCCTCTTTTTCGTTAGTATTAATGAAGGAAAAGAACTTTCCCAAGAATCAATAGAAAAGATTTCAAGCACAATTGATGGAGGATATGAAGGTTCAAATATTGTTAACCAAGAATACCGTTATGAATTTAATTTAGACCCATGCGCTGATTAAAACACTTTAAAGAGTAAAAATTAATTTTTTTTACTCTTAAAACTATTTAAAAAAATTAAGCAATAAATTCTGGAATAAAAACTGCTATAACACCAAATAGCACACTTAAAAAAATATATATAAATGCAAAAGAAATACTTCCAGTTTTTAATAATTCGCCAGTTTCTAAAGCAAAGGTTGAAAATGTTGTAAAACCTCCACAGATTCCAACTTTTAAAAATATATCTAATTTTTCATCTAAAGGATAGTATTTCATTAAATAAAAACTTAAAAAACCTATTGCTAGACAACCTAAAATATTAACAAGTAAAGTATTAATTGGAAAACTATTTGTTTCATTAATAGGAATTAAATTAATTAAATATCTAAGTATGGAACCTATAAAACCTCCAAAACCCACTATTAAACATTTAATTATCATATTTTTATTTTTATTATTACTTGTTTAAATATTTTTTAATGATAGAAATATTAATTTCACATCTCAAAATGAAAAATTAGAAAGCAATATTTTTGTTGATTCTATTAGTTCTTTAAGTTTTAATTTCATATCTACTAGTTTTTTGGTGCTATAAATATTAATAGAATCTTTAAAATTATTAATATTATTATTGGTTCTGATTCGACTTGGACTTTAACTAAGGATTAGTTATGTTACAAGTTTAATGAATAACAGTAATATTAATTATGCTAGACATAATTTATACGTTAAGGGTATGGATTATAGTGATTCTAATCAATTTCCTTAATCATATTTTAAAAAGTAATACTTTTTTATTAGCATAAGTTTTCTCATATTCTTAAATTTAATAAAAGGATGTGAAATTTCTTTTTTAACTTAGAATAAAAATTTTCTTTTTTTAATTATATATTAATGCTTTTATTCTAGAAAAATTTAATTAACTTTATTAAGAAAAAAAGGTAAAATTATTACCAATAGTTTTAGATTTTAAAAGCTATTATAAAAAAATAGGGAGGCTTAAAAAAATTGATAAATAAAAAATTTTTAATTTCAATTTTACTGGCAATTTTTGTTTTTATGATTGTTATACCAACAAGTTTTGCTGAAGATTCAGAACCAACCCTTTTAAGTGACACTGATGGACCTCCAGCATTGCCTGATGGTGAAATGCCTAATGGTACAGCTCCTCCAGATATGGGAAATGGAACTGCGCCACCAGACATGGGTAACAGTACAGCTCCTCCAGATATGGGAAATGGAACTGCGCCACCAGACATGGGTAACAG
>CAZJLS010000061.1:4602-10673 GCA_964547125.1 uncultured Methanobacteriaceae archaeon
TACAGCTCCTCCAGATATGGGAAATGGAACAGAACCTCCAATAGCTCCTACTGATGATACACAAACATCCACTTTAAGTGCTGATGATTTAATCAAAGTTTATGGTGGGGATGAAGACTTTGAAGTAATATTCACTGATGCTGATGGTAGTGCAATCATCGGTCAACATTTAAGTATTAATCTAACCCGTGTAAGCAGCGGTGCAAGTAAAACCTACGATGTAGTAACTGACTATGCAGGAATAGCATCACTACCAATAAATCTTGCTCAAGGATACTATACTGCATTTACAAGTTTTACAGCAATTGACGGATTCAATTATACAAATGCAAGCATATCCAACACAATAACCGTTATCAGCAAAGAAGATGAAAATAAAACCGGAACTACAATAAGTGCAAATGCATTAACAAAACTTATTAATGAAACTGCTTCATTTACTGCAACACTAACCGATACAAGTGGAAATGTTATAGCAGGTCAACACATTGCATTAACATTAGCTCGTCCATCAAGTGGTGCAAGTAAAACCTATGATGTAGTAACCGACTATTTAGGAATAGCATCACTACCAATAAACTTAGCAGTAGGCACATATACAGCAACTGCACAATTTGAAGGAAATGATGAATACAGTGAAAGCAGTGCATCAGCAACAATAATAGTTACTGAAAATTCCCAACCAGTAACTGGTGGAAGATTAGTAGTTAATGGAACAAGCCAAACAGTAACAAGTGGAACCTACACAACAAGTGATTCAGACACTAACACAGTATTAGTTACAAACGGCGGAACATTACAATTAACTGGAGCCACCATTACCAAATATGGGGACACTGCAGACCAAGGAGAAAACAGTGAATTCTACGGTACAAATGCAGGAGTATTAGTCCAAGCAAGAAGTACATTAAATATCACAGATTCAACCATCATAACAAATGCAACAGGGGCTAATGCAGTATTTTCAACCAATATGGCAAGCAGTAACTCTGGCTCCACAATATACATATCTAATGTAGATATCAACACATACAAAGATAAATCAAGAGGATTAGATGCAACTTATGGTGGAATAATAATTGCAGACAATGTAACTATAAACACTCGCGGAGGAAGTTGTGCTGCACTTGCAACAGATCGTGGAGAAGGTACAGTCACAGCAACAAACTGTATATTAAATACTGGTGTAGATTCTAGCCAAACAAGTGCAGGTTCTCCAGTAATATACTCAACCGGAGCAATCACTGCAATTAACTGTACAGGAACTGCTTACCAATCCCAAATCGGATGTATCGAAGGAAAAAATAGTATAACATTAATCAACTCCAACCTTTCAGGTTACGGAAAAGGTAACCGTCAAAGCGGTGGAGAATATGTGGATCTAGGAGGATTCTTCATTTACCAAAGTATGAGTGGAGATGCAGATGTGGGAACAGCAACATTAAATGCAACAAATTCCATACTAACCATACCTTCAGCATCTACATACTATACAACAGCACCAATGTTCCATGTTACCAACACAGCAGCAATTATAAACTTAAATAATTGTACATTAAACTTCGGAAGTGGAACTTTATTAGATGTTAGTGGACAAGACCAATGGGGAACAACAGGTTCTAATGGTGGAAAACTCACATTTACAGCTACAAACCAAGATTTAACAGGAAACATTGAAATTGACAGCATTAGTACATTAAGTTTAACACTAACTAACAGTAATTATAATGGTGCTATAAACCCTTCAGGAACATACGGTACAACAAATGTTGTGATTTCTGCAGGTTCTACATGGACTTTAACTGGAAACAGTTATGTTACTAGTTTATCCAACTCTGGAACTATAAATAGGGACTCATACAAATTATATGTAAATGGTGTTGAATATACAGGTTAAATTCTTTAATTTAACCTTCTCTTTTCTTTTTTTAAAATACAAGACAAAAAATATATTAAAACATCCTTAAACAAAAAGCAAATAAAAATAATATTTAATTTATCTATTTTACTGTCTAAAAACAAAAATTGAAGAATTCTTATAAAATTAAGTATAATAAAAAAATATCTTTTTTTACTGGATTTAATATAAATTCTTTAGGTACTCTGCTTTTTATGTTTTATTTTAACTTAGAATAACATATAAGACAAATACTAACATTAATTCTATAAAAGTATCTTTTGAGGGATGGGATAAATTTTTAAATAGTATTAATTTAAATTTATATATAATAAAAGGTGGAAAAAAATGAGCAATAAAACTAATTTAGTTGCATGTAGTGGTTTAAATCCACGTGGAAACTTAACAAGAGCAGCTGTAAGTGACATTACAAGTGTTGATGAAAATTTTTCATACTCATGTATTGTTGCATGTGGCGGTGGAAATGAAAAACATATACAAAGAACAAAAGATAATAAAACAATTGCAGTTAATGGTTGTAATAAAAATTGTCCAAAAACTATCCTTAAAAAAGTAGGAGGAAATGTTGATAAATCCATTGATATAAAAGAATTACTCACACAACATGACTTATTACCTAAAGATCCAGTAAGAATTAATGAACATGAAGAGAAAGGTATTAAAATAATTAAAAAGGAAATCTATAAAATCAATGAAAGATTATGAAAACAGAACTAGAAAAAAATGAAAAATAGTGAAGTATTGTTATGATGATGAAGAAATTTATCAACTAAAAGAAAATGCATTAAAAAAAAACACTTATCATTTATAATAATATGCCGCCTAATAATAGGAATTTAAAGAAGTGTATATTTGGGACAATGTGATGATTGGTCCAAATACTTTAATAACTACTATTGGACATCTATTATATCCAAAAGGGCAAAAATAAACATTTAACATTTGCCAAATCCATTTGTATAAAAAAAATAATGTTTAGATTGGAACTAATGTTACAATACTTCTCAGTATTATTATTGATGATAATGTTGTAATTGGTGCAAGTGCTGTTGTAACAAGATATTCCAGATAACAGTTTAGTATTGGGAGTTCCCTGCAAAGGTTGTAAGAAAAATAGATAATGAGTTAAATCAATTTAAATAAAAATTTAATCAATATTGCATTTTTAATTCACATCCTTAATAAACTGTTAGACTATTATTAGAATATGATGATTCATAGTCATTAATACCTTCATAGCTACAGTATACTTCATAATTTCCAATTGCTAGATTTATTTTTAAACTGAATTTTCCTTCGTAATTTGAAGTGCACTCGTAAGTTTTACTTGCTTTTGATGATGATCTTGTTAATTTAAGATTAATATGTTGTCCGCTTATTATATTTCCATTCATATCTTTTAATATTCCTGTAAAACTCATATTTGAACCATAAGTTTCATTAAAGTCAGAGGTTTGGATTTGTGTTTTAGTTTTATTAATAATTTTTAATGAGATATTATTTTCACTTTCTGTGTTATATTATTAAAGGGATTATTTTCACTTCCATCTCCGTTAATTTCATTTTCTCCAACATACCATGTATTAGTGTTTGCATCTTCTGCAAATACAGGTGTTATAAATAAGATAAAAATTATTGATATAATTAAAATTAATTTTTTACTTTCAAACATAAATATGACATCTATTTTTTTTATTAAATAATATTATTTCCTTTTAAATATTATACTTTTTTTTAATTAGTAAGTTTTAATAACAATTGTTAATAAAATTATATACAATTAACATAAATAAAAAAAATTATGGACTTAAAAAAATGAAACAACTAGACGATATAACAGTATCTAAAGCAATAATAGAAGAATATATGAACGACTTACTAGATTACACAAACATGGACGTAGCAATAGTTGGTGGAGGACCATCAGGAGTAACCGCAGGATACTACCTAGCAAAAAAAGGATACAAAGTAGCACTATTCGAAAGAAAACTCAGCATAGGTGGAGGAATGTGGGGCGGAGGAATGATGTTTAACAAAATAGTCGTCCAAGAAGAAGGAAAAAGAATACTGGACGAATTTAACATCAACTCAAAAAAATATGCAGACAACTACTACACAGTAGACTCAATAGAATGCACATCCACACTATGTTCAAAAGCAACAAAAGCAGGACTAAAAATATTCAACTTAATAAGTGTTGAAGATGTAATGATAAGAGAAAATGGAGTAAATGGATTAGTACTAAACTGGAGCTCCGTTGAAATGTCAGGATTACACATAGACCCATTAACCATAAGAAGCAAAGCAGTAATAGATGCAACAGGACATCCATGTGAAGTAACAAAAATCATCCAAAACAAACTCGAAGGCAAACTAAATACAAAAACAGGAAATATTATGGGAGAAAAATCCATGTGGGCAGACAGAGCAGAAGGAGAAATACTAAACAATGTAACTGAAGTTTACCCAGGTTTATATGTGACCGGAATGGCAGCAAACGCAGTGCATGGATCCACCAGAATGGGACCAATATTTGGAGGAATGCTACTTTCAGGAGAATATGTTGCCCAAAAAATCAGCAAAAAACTAGAAGAATAATATTATAATACCCAAAAGGCACAGTAACTCTTGCAGGATATAAAAGATTAGGATTAAAAATAGAAATAAGTAAATATATTCCTACCTACGTAGTTTTAAGATATTTTATCTATTTTTTTGTCCTATTCTATGGGAAACATTCTGCAATTACTATTTTAATCATATTTTCCACACCTTCTGATTTTTATATTTAAATTTCATCAAATTTAAGGAAATCTATAATATTTATATGTTTAATACCTCTTTTTGAATAATTTTCTGTATCCATACTCAAAATATATTTATCATAATTATCATCAATCATTAATAAAGGTTTGAATTTGCCTTTTTGTGTCTTTTTATTTTCTATTTTCTAAGAAACTTGAATATAAATAAAATTTCCATATTTTTCACAAACAAAATCTACCTCTTTACTGTTATTATCTCCGACTTTAACTTTGTATCCTCTTCGTAATAATTCCATATATATTATATTTTCTAGTAAATTTGTGTATGCATCTTGGTCGTGTCCCACAATTGATTGATGAAAACCATGATCAGTTAAATAATATTTTTCATATATCAAAACATTTTTTTCCTTTTAAGTTAATTCGCTTTGCTTTTAAGATGAAAAATGAATCAACTAAATAATTTGCATATCTTAATATTGTATCTTTTGAAACTTTTCTTGCAAGATTCTTAAAGAAATTACTTATACTAGTAGCTGAAAAGGTTTCACCAGTAGTATTTATCAAGTAATAGGTAAATCTCTCAAACATGTCACTATTTTTAATTTTATATCTTGTTATTATATCTCTAAAGATTATTGTGTTAAAAATATCTGTTAATGCGGAGAGTTTTGATTCCTCATTTTTAAGTGGTAAAATTCCAGGCATACCACCAAATTTCATAAAGTCATTGAATATATCATTTTCAATATCTTTATTTATATGGATATTTTCTATTTCCTTTTTGTATTGTAATATTTCTTTAAATGAAAATGGATATACATTAATTAATACATATCTCCCAGTAAATATTGAAGATAAATTTGTAGATAAAAATTGAGAATTAGATCCAGTAATATAAATATCTGAGTCTAAATCTACACGATATCAATTAATGCTTTTTTCCCAATTCTCAACTTCTTGTATTTCATCAAAATATAGATAAATTTTGCCAGTTATGTTTTTTGTAATGGATAAAACTATTTCATCTAATTCTTTAGAGTTTTTAATATGATTATATTTTAAAGATTCAAATGATATGTATATAATATTTTCATTTTGGATTCCTTCATTTATTAATTCATTTATAAATGTTTTGAGTAATGTTGTTTTTCCGCATCGTCTAATACCAACAAGTACTTATATAAAGTCTATGTTTTTGAATTCATTTAATTTATCAATATATAATTGTCTTTTTATCATAAAAAAACATCTTGTATGTTTAATTCTATTAAATTCATAGATTATTATAGTTTTAAATTGATTTGATATTTTTTTTATTATTATCTGTATTTTAATATAAATTTGTCGTATAGTATCCAACAAAAAATATTGTTAAACATTATAAT